>JAJYKG010000150.1 GCA_021788795.1 Thermoplasmata archaeon
GGCGCACACCACCTCGCCCGTCTCGCAGATCGCCTGGACGCTTCCCAGGAACACGTCCGACTCGGCGGTGAGCCGCGCCCGGAGTCGGTTCCGCTTCGCCGCATCGGGCTCGGCCTGCCATTCTAGGTTCCCGTAGCGGACGCCGGCGTCGGGGGACCTCAGGGCGTCCACCAGGCCGATCTCGACCAAGGTGGTCGACGTGCCGTGGGAGACGAGGGCGTCCTTCGGCAGCATTCCGAGGACCCCAGAGAGCGCGGCCCCCCGGTCCGGGACGAAGGTCGTCTCGATGCCCCTCGCGCGCAGGGCCGCGGACGTCCGCGCGACGCGATCGTCTTCTTCCGGAACGTCGGCCCGGGGTTGGGGGGTCGGGGGTGCATCCATGGACATGGCTCCTGGCCTTCGGGATGGATTGGAAAGCGGGATCGAGGGGAACTCGACAGACCCCTCGGGTTCCAGCCCGTCCCGCATGTGCTCAATTCTCACGCGGCAGGCGTCCACCTCGCCGATGAGGCGTGCGGCGTCGAGGCCCAGGTACCGCTCCGGATAGGTGCGCATCTTGTCCGCGCCGCGCTGGAGCAGTTCCGCCGCTCCCCGGGCGTTGCCGTTCTGGACGTGGTGGAACCCTGCGCAGATCTGGATGAGCCCCTGGAGGAACAGCCGCGGCTCGCCACGCTCCCGATGCCAGACGTCCTCGAGGACCTCGTGGGCCTCGAAGAAGTGGCGCTCATTGAAGAGCACGCACCCGTCGCGTATGCGCTCCAGGTCGGCTGCCGCCTGCTCGGCCGTGTCCACGGGCCGCCTTAGGGGCCGCGCCGGATGAACCTTGCGGGCTCACGGCTTCGTCACGACGAGGCGCCAGACGTCTCCCGCTTTCTCCCGGGTGAACGTGTACCCGCTCTGCTCGCAGAGGACCGGGATGGAGGACATCGCGGTCGGCTCGCTGTCCGTGAGGATCTCGAGCCGCGAGCCGCGCGGGAGCGCCTCGAGCGCCTGGCGCGCCTGGATGTACGGGTAGGGGCAGAGGAGCCCGCGGGTGTCGAGCCCCCTCCCTCCGGTCGGGATCGTCTCGGTCGGAGTCATGGTCCCGCTCAGACGAACGTGACGACGCCGCCGTTCTTCGCCGCGGGGAGCGCGCCGTTCAGGAAACCGATCATGTCCTCGAGCTTCACGCCCGGCTCGACGGTCTCCGGCGTGATGCCCTGGTTCTTCAGGATTTCGTTCGATGCCGCGCAGGCACAGACCTCCGCGCCGCACTTGATCGCGTCCCGCAGGATCTGCCCCAGGGGCGGATAGCCCGGGAGCTGGACCTTGTCCGCGGCCCCTTTCTTCAGGAGCTCGAGCCCCGCCGTGGTCGCGTAGACGCGGGCCTTGTTCCCCATCGCCGCGGCCCCCATGGCCAGCTGGAACGCCGGGTACGCCCGCTACGGGTCGCTGGAGACGAGGACGATGTGCACCTCTTGCTGCGCCATGTTTTCTATAACTCTGTTATATTGGAAGCTATATGAACTTTGGGCGAGGAAATATGCCGGGACGTTGCGAAAACGCTCCAGATTTCTACGGCGGTCCTCTTTTTCGGCCCCCCGAAACGGGGTCACTTGGCCTGGGCGAGCATCGTCTTCACGAGGTCCGGCGCGAAGGAGCCGCGCTCCGTGACGACGGCCGTGACAAGCGAGGCGGGGACCACCTCGAAGTACCGGTTGTCGACGTCGACCCGCTCCGGC
This sequence comes from Thermoplasmata archaeon, assembly GCA_021788795.1. Classification (GTDB taxonomy): domain Archaea; phylum Thermoplasmatota; class Thermoplasmata; order RBG-16-68-12; family RBG-16-68-12; genus RBG-16-68-12. The sequence continues at coordinate 1,722 of JAJYKG010000150.1, forward strand.
GGGTTCTCCCACACCTCTCTCGGGTTCATCGCGGGGGATCCGGGCCACGAGGTCGCGTCGTGGCGCGCATCGAACTTGAGCGTCTCGCATGCCACGTGGAACGGCTTCCCGTGCTCCTTCGCGGCGAGCGCGAGGCCGTAGCTCCCGACCTTGTTCACGACGGCCCCGTCGCGGAGGACGCTGTCCGCGCCGACGAGCACGCCGGCCGAACGGGCGACGAGGGACGGCCCCATCGCGTCCGGGGAGAGGCTCGCGGGGATCCCCGCCTCCTTGAGCGCGACCGCGAGGAAACGCCCCTCGAGGAGCGGCCGGGCCTCGAGCACATGGACGCGGGAGAGCCGTCCCTTCTCGTGCAGGAGCTGGAGCGTCGCGAGGACGTTGTCGCTGAAGCTCGTGGTGACGAGCACCGCGTCCTCAGGGGCGATCTTGAGGTACGTGCGCGCGATGCGCTCCTTCGCGGTGTCGAACTCGTCGAGGATCTGCTGGCGCACCGCCATGGGCTCCAGCCCCTCGCCCACGAGCCGTGCGAACGTGTAGGCCACGTTATGCACGACGGCCATGGCGGGCTGCGCCTCGGAGAGACGGCGGGCGGCTTCCGCAAGGTCCTCGGCCCTCGCGTGCCCCTTCTCCTCGACGACGAGGAGGGCCATGGTCTCCAGGGCGACGCGCGCGATGCGCGACGCGCCGCTCGTGTGGTCCTCCGCGACGGACGTGATCGCCTCGTCAACGCTGAGGGGCAGCATGCTCCATCCTTGCGTGGTAGTCCGCGATCCCCGTGATGCTCGTCCGGATGCGCCGCTCCAGGAACTCCTTCGCGTAGCGCTTCGGCGCCCGGACGGTCATGTCGTACATCTCCCGCAGGACGCCGTCCTCGCCCGCGGACGCGAGCCGGTCCTTGACGATCCGGGACCACGCGGGGTAGAGGACCATCATCCGCTCGATCGCCTCCTTCGGCCGCGTGTGCGGCCCGTAGTGGCTGAAGAGGAGCGCGCGGGGCTCGAGGCTTAGGAGCCGCTCGAACGTCGCGAGGTTCTTCTCCAGGTCGAAGGCGGGGGCCGGGGCCACGGGCATGAGGATCTCGTCGCCGGGGAAGTAGAGGCCCGCGGCGTCGCCCGTGTACACGCAGCCGTTACGGCGGTCCAGGATTGTGAGTTCGTGCGGGGCGTGCCCCGGGGAATCGTAGAAGACGAGCTCGTGCTTGCCCAGGTCCAGCGTCATGCCGTCGTGGACGGACACGAGCCGGGCTGCGGGAATGGGCCGCATCGTCCCGAAGTACGGGGCCTCGTCGCCCAAAGCGGACGCAGCGCTCGCCACGAGGCGCGACGGGTCCGCGAGGTGCTTGAAGCCGCGCTCGTGGACGTAGACCTTCGCGTTCGGCATCGACTCGAGCAGGAAGCCCGCGCCCCCCGCGTGGTCGAGGTGGATGTGGGAGACCAGGAGGGCGTCGATGTCCGCGGGCTTGAGGCCGAAGGCGCGGACCGCCTCCAGGATCCGCCTCACCTCGTGCGACGTGCCCGTCTCCACGATCGCCTTGCGCTCGTCGTCGATCAGGTAGATCGCGCCGAAGCCCGCCTCCTGGAACATGTGGATGTCCGCGAGGTGCGATTCCGCGTCGAAGGGCAGGCGCTCGAACGGCATCGAGGTCACGATGCATCGCAGGGCCATGTACCTTTCTGGGATGGGACGCGCGGCCAGGGAGGCGAGCCCCCGATCGGTTGATATGCGTCCGGGCCCATCCCTCCGGAGGTGGACCGGATGCGCGCCCGACGGCGAAGGCGATGCCTTCTCCTGATTCTGTGGATGCCCGGACCCCCGAGTCCCCGGGGCGAGAGCATGTCCCGGATCTGGGTGAACTTGCGGACGCCGGCGCGGGACAACCCGAACCCGGTCCCTCTCCATGAGGGCATCTCCATTGCGGTCCTCCTGTTCGCGGTCGGCTTTCTGATTCTGCTTTCGGCGCTCGTCCTCGCCTTGTTGGCGCTCCGGCAGGAATTCCGCGCCGCCCGCGACCCCCTCGAAGCGCATGCCGGAGACCCGCAACCAGAAGCTTTTGTAGGGCGGCCCCCCTGCCCGGCCGCGCGGCGGTAGCCAAGCTCGGAAACGGCGCGAGATTTAGGGTCTCGTCCCGAAGGGGTTCCCAGGTTCAAATCCTGGCCGCCGCACTCACTTCTCCAGGTCCACGAGCGCGGTCCGCTCGAGCGCGAGGTCTGCGGTGCGTTCCGAGGGCACCGTCTCCCGTTCCCTCCCGTGGACGCCGAGGACGGACAGGGACTTGCCCTCTGCCGAGAGCGCGCCGTCGTCGCGGGTCCACCCGAGGTGGGCGAGGAGGTCCGCGGCGGGCGCCCCGAACGCGACCACGGCCATCGCCGTCGTGCCGGCCTTGAGGCCGCCCACGCGGATGGCGTCGGCCACCTGCCGCCGGGCGCACAGGTACCGGAGCGTCTCGAGGCCGAGGTCGCGCGCGACGCCGGTGCCGTGATCGCGGGCCCGCATCGCGTGCCGCACCGCGGATTCAAGGTGGTCCCGCCCGAAGACCACGGAGGCGTCCGCGAGGAGGACCTCGGCGCGGTGGCCCGCGGCCCACGCCTGGGCGCGCGCGACGACGTCCTGCGGGTCGCGGACCTCGCCGCAGGCCCCTGCAATCTCGTACATCATGCGAAGTCCCCCAGGCCGGCTTGGCCTTCGATGGACCGCGCGTCGACGCTCTCCCCGAGCTGCTCCTTGATCTTCTTCGCGAGGGAGGGTCCGATGCTCGGGATCCGCGCGAGGTCGCTCGGGTCGGCCTTCTGCAGGTCTCGGAGCGTGCGGAAGCCGCGGCCGTACAGAGCGCGCCCGCGCACGCGCCCGACGCCCTTCAGGGAGATGAGCTCGAGCAGCTCCTCCTTGACGCCGTACTGGACCTGGATCGTGAGCCGCGTGAGCTCGCGGACCTTCTTCTTGGCGAAGATCTTCCCGAGCTCGGCCATCGAGTACAGGAGCCATTCCGCCTGGTCCGTGAGCCGCCGCACGTCGCCCGGCCCGACGCTGAACTTCTTCGTGACCTCCTCCTCCGTGCGCTCCGTGATCCAGTCGTCGAGCAGGGTGGCCGTCTTCACCTCGGAGAGGAAGAAGTCGTAGTCCTCCACGGGGAACGTGAGGTCCTCCTGCTCGATCTTCTGCTCGACCCACGCGTAGTCGCCGCGGCGCAGATAGAGCTTCGGCATGTCGGGCGTGGAGCAGATCGTCCACAGATGGTAGAACCGCCCCTCCTTCGTGGACAGGAGGGAGTCGCGCATCTTCACCGCGCTGAGCGGGTCGATGTAGAGGTCGGACGTCCGCTTGCCGAAGAACGTGGGCTTGAGGAACCCGTCCTGGCGGGTGAGGAACTCCTCCTTCGCGAGGAAGTCCAGGACCTCGCGGATCTTGCCGTGGATCGTGGCGACGTCGCCCGTGAAGGCGAAGAAAGTACGGTTGAAGAACGCGAAGAGGTCCTCCTCCGTGTGCACGTGGCCCGTGGCGACGCTCGCGAGGACGTGCATCCGGAGCGCGGGCTCGGATCCGAGCTTGGACTCGATGGCCTCGGGCTCGCTCCGGAAGTACGTGTCCATGAGCTCGTCGATCTCGTCGAGGTCCCTCGCGAAAAGGATGGCCTCGCCGTACTTGTCGTACTTCGGGCGGCCCGCGCGGCCGGCCATCTGCTTGATCTCGAGGACGGGGATGGGCGAAAGGCCCATGTTGATGTCATAGCGGTTGAGGTCGCGGACGATGACCCGCCGGGCCGGGAGGTTGACTCCGGCCGCCAATGTCGGGGTCGCAGCTATACAGAGTATATGTTTATGCTTAAACTCTCTCTCCACGATGGCCCGCTGGGCGTTCGTGAGCCCGGCATTGTGAAACGCGACCCCGCCCTCGATGCACTTCGCAAGCCGGGCGGCCGCCGCCCGGCTTG
>JAJYKG010000151.1 GCA_021788795.1 Thermoplasmata archaeon
CCGATCTCATCTCCGGGAAGTACGTTTCCTGCCAAGCCCTCCCCTCCTCCTGCCACTTCCTCGGGAGGGGCTCCGTGCGGAACTGGTCCAGGAGGCCCATGGTCCCGGAACCATGGGCGTCCTCCCGGATGAATCTTTCCGCACGCCGCTTGAAAATTAGGGCGACCGAAATGCGGCTCGCACCCGTGGTCTAGCGGGGCTCGAGGACGGCGACGTAATCGCCGTGGCGGTAGCCTCCTTCCAGGATCACCCGCGTGAGGACCCAGCCGCTCTGCTGCGCGAGCCTCGCGAGGTCCTCGGGCGACTGGATGAGGAGGTCGAACCAGTCTCCGATGCGGCCCTTGTACCGCACGCGGAGCGTGAGCAGCCCCGGGGGCCGCCTGCGCGCCAGGTTGCGGCGGACGTAGGGCAGATGGTCCTCGGACCAGGTCCCTGGGATCCGGCTGTGGCCGATGAGCCGCCCGCCGCGCCGCACGAAGGGCTTGAGGTCCCGCAGGAACGTCCGCATGCGCGGGAGGTCCCCGGCGAGGCCCAGATTGTTCCCCATCATGAGGACCGTGTCGAACGTCCCCAGGCCCTTCGGGATGCGCCGCACGTTGCCCAGGTAGACCTCCTCCACGCCGCGGATGCGCGCCAGGGCCACCTGGGTCGGGGACGCGTCCAGGCCGACGACGGCGTGCCCCTTCGACTGCAGGTACAGAGCGTGCCGCCCGGGGCCGCAGCCGAGGTCGAGCACGCGCCCGCGCACGGCCTTCATCGCCTCGCGCTCCATCCGCGGCCACGCGTTCGCGGTGCTGAAGTAGGAGTGAATCGCGGAGAGGCTGCGGTACCCATCGTCCCGCTCGAACTCCACTCGGACGCGCTTTCCCATCCAGTAGTCGAGCATCGCCTGGGCGTACAGCTCGAAGGAGGAGCCGGGCGCGGGCGTGCCGCGGCGGGTTGCCATGGGGTCGGGCAGGCATGGGCGGGGAGCCTACAAGACCTTTCTGGCCCGGGGCCCGCGGCACAGCTACAACATAACCGTCGCCGGCAACTTTAAGCGGGGGCTGCGTGTGGAGGCGCAGGGAGCCGCATGGCGCGGACGCGCAAGGAATCGAAGTTCGAGGTGTACGGCGAGGAGATGGTCGAGAAGGTGGTCGCCAAGAGCGGCAGCTCGGGCCGCGTGTACCTCCCGCCGGACTGGATCGGCAAGCGGGTCAAGGTCATCCGCGTGGACTGAGGGCCACCATGGCGGCGCGGCGGCGGTGGGGACCGGCAGGCGTCGCGGGCTGCGCGCGGTGCGGAAGCCGCCGCGTGCACCCGAAGCTCCTCGTCATGGGCCCCATCCCGGGGATCGACAGCGACGCGTACTCGTACATCTGCGAGGACTGCAAGTACGAGGGCATGCCCGTGATCTTCGACACCGAGGCGCAGCGCGTGCAGTTCGAGAAGGAGATCCGCGAGCGCGGCCGCGTCGCCGCCGAGAAGCCGCTCAAGACGGCGCCGAGCGTGCCCATCCTCCCGATTTACGCGGAGCCGCTCCTCGACGTCCCGCTGCTCGACCGCCTCCCCGCGCGCGCCGCGAGCGTCGTGGGCGTGCGTTGGGACGGGCAGCGGCTCCAGCCCGACGCATACCGCATGTCGTTCCAGGAGTACTGGAACGCGATCGGCGGGTCGCGGTACAACGCGTCCCTCGTGTTCATGCTGGACCTCGGGGGCATCGAGCGCGCCAATCCGAACTTCAACGTGATGCGGCACCTCGTGAAGCGCTGCGACGTGTGGCTGGACATGGGCGCGCGCGAGCCCGACGAGATCATGGACGGCTACATGCTCGACGTCGAGCGCATCGTCGCGGGCACGAAGACGCTGCCGTCCCTGGAGTCCCTCGCGGAGATCTACGCTCTCTCGCCCGCCGTCCTCCCGTGCCTGGACTGGGACGGCAAGGTGATCTGGAACGACCCGCGGGAAACGCGGACGGACCTCCTGGAGGTCCTGGAGGCCGTACGATCCATGGGGTTCCAGATCGCGTGCGTGATGGACCTCCGCCGCCTCGGGACGGAGCAGGGCCCGGACCCGGAGCTCGTCGCGCGCCTCCAGGGGTCCGGCCTGTCCCTCTACCTCGGGGGCGGCGTGCAGGAGACGGACATCCCCATGCTCCAGGAGAAGGGCTTCCTCGGCGGCCTCGTGGACCCGTACACGCCCGTGGTCCGCAGCCTTCTCCTGCCGCCGAAACCGGAGGGCCCCGCGCCGTCGTCGACGATCGAGGCCGCGCCCCGCCCCGCGCCCACGACGCGGGCCTTCCCGGACTCCGGGTGAGCGCGTGTGCGCCCTCGAGGTCGAGGAGGCCCGCGCGGTCGCCCCGGACGGCGCGCGGATCCTGTACCGCGTGAGCGGGAAGGGCCCGTTCGCCCTGGTCATGCCCGTGCCGTGGGGCCTGGACTCCTACATCCAGACCCGCGGCTTCTCCTCCCTCGGCTTCTACCTCGCCCTCGTGACGTTCGATCCGAGGGGCGTCGGCGGCTCCGACCCCGTCGCCTCCGAGGCGGAGTACTCGGACGCGACGATCGCCCGCGACGCCGCCGCGGTCGCGGACGCGGTCGGCCTGCCGCGGAGCGTCGTGATCGGCCATTCCGGCGGCGGGGCCGTCGCGCTCACGTACGCCCTCCTGTACCCCGAGCGCGTCTCCCACCTGATCCTGCTCTCCACGGCCGCGTGGTGGTCCGACCCGAGCCCGATGCGCACGGACCGCGGCTTCCCCGCGACGGAGGTGGAGATGCGCGAGCGGATGCGCGAGGAGGTGGCCCGCTCCGTGCGGCGGCCCGAGGTCTTCGCCCCGGCGATGGACGAGTTGCTGACCCGGATGCGTTTCTCCCCTGAACGGCTGCGTTGGACGGTCACGAAGGGCGCGGGGACGTACGACGTCCGCGCGCGCCTCGGCGAGATCCGCGCGCCCACGCTCATCCTCCACGGGCGCGAGGACCGGCGGGTTCCACTTGAGCGGGCGGAGGAGCTGCACCGCGGGATCCCGGGCTCCCGGCTCGTGGTCCTCGAGGAATGCGGTCACTGGCCCCACGTCGAGCAGCGGGCGGCGTTCGTGGCCGCGGTGAAGGATTTCCTGGGGCTGGAGGACTCGCCGAACCGGATCTTCTGAGCGCCGCTCTCAGACGCGCTCGAGTTCGATGCCCGCGTCCTTCAGGATGTCGAGTCCCTCGTCGGAACGGTAGGCGGAGCGGTAGTAGACCTTGGAGACGCCGGAGTTGACGATCGCCTTGGCGCAGGTGATGCACGGCTGAGCTGTGACGAAAACCACCTTCTTCGGGTCGTTGGCCCGCACCTTGATCAGGGCGTTGATTTCGCTATGGACACAGCCGCAGCCGCCTGGTTGGTCGACTCGGCATTCCTCGTGCGACCGGCCCTTCGCGGTCCCGTTGTAGCCGAATCCATAGATCTGGGTCATGTCCTGCGACGTGATGACGCAGCCCACCTGGAACCGCTTGCACGTCGCCCGGCGCGTGAGCGCCATCGCGAAGTCCATGATCAAGCTCTCGAGACTCGGTCTCTCGACGGTGCCCATCTCCGCTCCCCTGGGAACTTCGGCGGACAAGACCATCTGGTGTCATAAGCCTTCGGGAGCCAAGCGCTTTTCCTCCACCTCCCCCGAAGCTATTTCTAGACAGGCAGTCTGGTCTGCGCGAATGGCGCGGGGAGAGGACAGCGTGGATGCGAACCCGGTCACGTGGGACCAGGTCCACGCCTTCCGCATGACGCGGCACCATCTGGACCGCCCCGTGCCGAAGTCCAGGCTCGCGCAGGCCGTCGCGGACGCCTGCGGCATCCAGGCCCAGGTCATGGCCGCGGCCCAGCTCGCCCTCCGCGTCCGGGTGCGCGGGCTCACGCTCGAGGACGTCGACCGGGCGCTCTGGCGGGACCGGACGATCGCGCGCGTGTGGTGCATGCGGGGGACCGTCCACCTCGTCCCCGCGAGGGAGTTCGCGGTCTTCGTGCGCGGCAGCTCCACGCGCCAGGAGAGCCGCGTCGAGCACTGGCTCGCGCGCACGGGCGGCACGAAGGCGTCCGCGGACCGCCTCGTCGAGGCCGCGAGCTCGGCTATGGACCGGCCGCGGACCCGGGACGAGCTCGCGGCCCACATCCGCGACTCCCTGGGCATCCCGATCGAGAGGCGCGGGTCGCGCGGGTGGGGCAGCCCCGCGGATGCCGCGGGCTTCCGCGTCGGGCGGAGCGTGGTCACGGTCCCCGACATCGCGTTCATGGCTTCGTACCGCGCGCGCATCTGCTTCGGCCCGGACGAGGGCCAGGGGTCGACGTTCGTGCGGCCGGACGCCTGGCTCCCGGGCTGGACGGATGTGCCGCTGGAGGACGCGGAGGACGCGCTCCTCCGCCGGTACCTGCGCGCGTTCGGTCCCGCGACCGTCCACGACTTCGCGGCCTGGAGCATCCTGGCCGTGTCCCGCGCGCGGCAGATCTGGGGCCGCGTCGCGGCGGAGCTCGCCCCTGTGTCCCTCGGAGGGCGGACGGCGTGGGTGCTGCGGGGCGACCTGCCCGCCCTGCGGCGCGCCGCGCTCCGGGAGCCGACGGTCCGCCTGCTCCCGTACTTCGACTCGTACCTCATGGGGCACCGGGGGCGGGACCACCTCGTGGACGCGGCCCATTACAAACGGATCTACCGCCCCGCCGGCTGGGTGTACCCCGCGGTCCTCCGGGACGGCCGCGTCGCGGGCGAGTGGTCGTACGAGCGCGCGAACGCGCACCTGCGGGTGGCAATCCGGCCCTACGCCGCCCTCGACGAGGAGACGAAGGACCGGGTGCGGCGCGAGGCGGACGACGTCGCGCGGTTCCTCGGGCTCTCGGAGGCGCGCGTGCGGTTCGGCGCGGCCCGATGACCGGGCCGGCTACGCCGCCTTGGCCGGGGCCTTCGCGGCCTCCCGTTCCTTGAGCTCTCGCCGCAGCACCTTGCCCACCATGGTCTTCGGCAGCTCCTTCTCGAAGGCCACCTGCTTGGGCACCTTGAACGGGGCGAGCTTGCCCTTGCAGAACGCGATGATCTCCTCCGCGGTCGCCGCCGCCCCGGGCTTCAGGACCACGTACGCCTTCACGCTCTCGCCGCGGTACGGGTCGGCCACGCCGATCGCCGCGGCCTCCTGGACCGCCGGGTGCATGTAGAGCACCTCCTCGACCTCGCGCGGGTACACGTTGTAGCCGGAGCAGAGGATCATGTCCTTCTTGCGGTCCACGATGAAGAAGTAGCCGTCCTCGTCCATCTTCGCGATGTCCCCGGTCAGGAGCCAGCCGTCGTGCAGGACGTTCGCGGTCTCCTCGGGCTTGTGCCAGTACCCCTTCATCACCTGCGGGCCGCGGATCGCGAGCTCCCCGACCGCGCCCTGGGGCAGGTCCTTCGACGAATCCTCCATGTCCACGATCTTCGAGTCCGTGTCGGGGAAGGGGATGCCGATGCCCTCCTTGATCAGCCCCTCGAGGGGGTTCGAGTGGGTCACGGGCGACGCCTCCGTGAGGCCGAAGCCCTCCACGAGCTTGCCGCCGGTCACGCGCTCGAACTCGTGCCGCACCTCGTTGGGGAGCGGCGCGGAGCCGGAGATGCACGCCTTGATCGAGTG
>JAJYKG010000152.1 GCA_021788795.1 Thermoplasmata archaeon
ACTAGGTATACTCGTTACCCATCCCGGGGGTCCTGGCCTGCCGTTCGAAATCACCGTCGTCAGCAACACGCCTCTCACCCCGCTCAAGGACCTCGACGACGTCGCCCTCCTGTTCCTCACGCAGATTGGGTACATCCCGAAGGGTTACGACCCGAAGACGGACGCGAGCTCCGTCCGCGACTCGGTCCCGTACCGCCTTTTCGTCGAATGCCTCCTGGGGCGGATGGACAAGGGATGGACCGTCGAGCAGCTCGCGGCGAAGCTCAAGACCACGAAGGCCACGATCTACCGCCACATCAACAAGCTGAAGGACATGGACCTCCTCGACGAGGTCAACGTGAGCGAGCGCGGGAGTATGCGCAAGGGCTACCGCATCCGCTACGGCAACCTCTCGAAGGCCTGGAACTTCGTCGAGTCCAATGTCGAGATCGCGATGGAGAACTACCGCAAGACGGTGGACCACATCCAGAAGCTCGCCGAGGCCCGGAGGTGAGACGGTGCCCGAGGCGGGGATCGTCGCGCTGACCAAAGGGTCCCGGTACCGCATCGAGTCCATGGAGACGCGGGACCGGACGAAGATCACGAAGGGGATCTTCCGCGGGTACGCCGCGATCGGGCCGGACGACGCGGTCGTCCTCGAGCTCGACGAGAGCCACCAGGAGCTCAAAGGGAAGCTCCGCCTCATCCCGCTCCACGTCATCCTGTCCGTGGACGTGCTCGAGCAGGTCCCCGGGGAGACGCCGCCCCCCGAGAAGCACGGAACCATGTACGGATGACGGGTTCTCGACGCCGCTTCGCCAAACCTTCATGAGCCCCGGCGGCTGGGCGTCCCCATGAGCGAGACCGCATCCTCCGAGCCCGTGCCCTCCCCGCGAGCCTGGCTGAGGCTCGCCCTCTTCGGATCCTTCGTGTACATCGCCTCGCAGCTCCTGCAGCTCGACCCCGGCGCGGCCTCCCGCGCGACGGGCCTGGGCGCCGCCACCCTGGCGTCCTGGCTGCCCGTGGTCTCCGGCGCCGGCGCCGTCCTGCTGTTCGCAGGGCTCGTCGCGGCGTTCTGGCGCGTGAACCGGGTCGCGGGCCGCACGGGCGCCGGGGTGCTGGGCCGGGTCGGCGGCACGCTCGGCGTCTCCCTGCTCGCCGTCTTCAACCTCCTCGCCCTCGCCGGCGCGCTGGGCCTGCACAGCGTCCTCCTGACCGCCCTGGGCAAGCTCGCGGCCCTCGGCGGACTCCTCGGCACCTTCCTGGCGTTCGCCGGCGTAGTGACGCTGGGCCTGGGACTGACGCACGCGCTCTGGGGGCGCGGCCCCGAACCCGCGGACGCGGAGGAAGCCGCGGACGTCCGCTCGGAGCTCGGGTCCTCGGGCTACCGGTCCTACTGAGCCCTGCGGCCCGGGAGGGGGCCGCGCACGCGAGATCGAGGGCGGAGACGGGACCCGCGATCGCCGGGACCGCCGCCAGGCTCCTGCACCGGACCCTCGCGCGGGCCACGCCGCGGAAGGTACCGAGCCGTTCGCGTTCCGGAGGCTTTATGGAGGCGGGCGCGGTCTTGGCGCGAGCGACCATGGCCGCGGTGCCGCGGGAGGCGGCGTTCTACCAGGACCTCCTGGCCACGCTGGGCGCGCAGCCTCCGGCGACGAAGGCCGAGCTGCACGTCACCAAGCTCCGTCTCGCGCGCGCCCATGGACTGGACGGCATCCCGAGCGACTCCTCGATCCTGGCCCGCCTTCCGGAGGGCGAGCGGGGCCGGTACGAGGACCTCCTGCGTGTGAAGCCCGCGCGGACCGCGAGCGGCGTCGCGGTGGTCACGGTCATGACCGCCCCGCACGCCTGCCCGCACGGCGTGTGCATCTACTGCCCGGGAGGCCCTCGGTTCCACACGCCGCAGTCGTACACGGGGACGGAGCCCGCGGCGCGCCGGGCCGCGGAGCACGGGTACGACCCGCACGCGCAGACCCTCGCCCGGATCCGCGCCTTGCGGGAGATCGGTCACCGGACGGACAAGGTGGACCTCATCCTCCTGGGCGGCACGTTCACCTCGATGGAGGAGGGCTACAAGGAGTGGTTCGTGAAGGGGTGCCTGGACGCCATGAACGGCTCCGTGTCGGGCTCGCTCGACGAGTCCCAGGCCGCCAACGAGTCCGCCGCCGTGCGCTGCATCGGTCTCACCGTGGAGACGAAGCCCGACTGCTTCCTCGGGGGCGAGGTCGAGCACTCCCTGGGTCTCGGCGTCACCCGGGTCGAACTCGGGCTGCAGTCCACCCACGACGACATCCTGGAGCGGGTCCACCGCGGCCACACGGACGCCCAGAGCCGCGCGGCCCTCGCCCGCGCGAAGGCCGCGGGCCTCAAGGTCGGCGTGCACATGATGCCCGGCCTGCCCGGCTCCGACCTGGACCGCGACCTCGAGTCCTTCCGCCTCCTCTTCGACGACCCGGCCTACCGCCCCGACTTCCTCAAGATCTACCCGACCCTCGTGCTCGAGGGCACCGCGCTGCACGAGATGTGGTCCCACGGGCTCTACGCGCCCCTCTCCCTGGAGGACGCGGTGGACCGGGTCGCCCGGGTGAAGGCGATCCTCCCGCCCTGGTGCCGGCTGCAGCGCGTGCAGCGCGAGATCGGTGCGCCGCAGATCCGCGGCGGCCCGACGAAAGGGGACCTCCGGACCCTCGCGCGAGAGCGCCTCCGATCCTGGGGGCTCGAGTGCCGGTGCGTGCGCTGCCGCGAGGTGGGCTTCCGGGGCGTGGAGCCGCGCCCCGAGGCGGTCCGCCTCCTTCGCGAGGACTACGAGTCCTCCGGCGGCCACGAGGTCTTCCTGAGCCTGGAGGACCCGGGCCGCGACGTGCTCGTGGCCTACGCGAGGCTCCGCATCGACGCGGCCGGCGCCACGATCCGGGAGCTCAAGGTCTTCGGGCGGCTCGTGCCCCTCCACGAGTCGCCCGCGGGCCGGTGGCAGCATCGCGGCTTCGGGCGGCGGCTCATGGAGAAAGCGGCGTCGGTCGCCCGCGACGAGTTCCGTGCCTCGCGGATGCGCGTCACCTCGGGCGTGGGCGTCCGCGCGTACTACCGCTCCCTGGGCTTCCGTCTCGAGAAAACGTACATGGTCCGCGAGCTCTGACTAGGAGATCTCTTTAATCCAGCCGAGCCGCTTGAGCTTGCTCGCCTCGACGTCCGCGGCGTTCCGGAACGAGCTCTCGGCCTCCGCGAGGTACTCGACCGCGAGGACGAGCCCCTGGACGGAGGGGGCCTTCGCGTCCACGCCGGCCCTCTGGACCTGCTGGCGCACGATGGGCATCGCGGCCTCCTGGCCGCCCATCGCGTCGCATGCGTCCATCATGATCTGGTCGCACACCGCGATGAGCTCGGTCGGCGTATCCTCCTCGACGATCTCTCCCCGGCGGACCCGCGACTCCACCTCGAGGACGACCGCCTTGGCGAGGCACGCGAACGACGCCTCGACGCTCTCGCCCGTCTTCGCCGAGCTCAGGAACCCTGTGATCCGGAGCTCCTCCATCGCGTCCTCGAGCTCCTCCCGCGCGCGCGTGCGGTCCTTCACGAGGTCGACCTTGTTGCCCACGAGGACCAGGGGGACGGGCTTGGCGATCGCGATGAGGCGGGGGATCCAGTACTCCTTCACGGAGCGCAGCGTGTCCACCCGCGACACGTCATAGACGAGGAGCGCGCCCTTCGCGCCCTGGAAGGAGCTCTCCTGGATGTTCTTGTATCCCTTCTGCCCGAGGACGTCCCAGATCATGAACGTGACATCGACGACCTTGCCCGGCGACTCGATGCGGAGGTCCTTCTTCGTGACCTTCGTCCCGATCGTCGTGATGTAGTCGTCGGAGAACTTGTCCACGACGAACCGGCGGATGAGGGACGTCTTGCCGACGGCGCCGTCGCCCAAGAGGACGACTTTGCGCTTGATCCGTTCATCGGCCATGATGCGCGCGGTCGGATGCAGGGCGCCCGCTTATAACGCTTTTCCGCTGGGACTCAGGGCTGCGAACACTCCGACTCACGCGGCGGTGCGCGGTCCGGTGCGCAGGAATCGCTGGCCGATGAGGTCGACCTTAGGGAACAGGTCCACGTTGCCGTTCCAGTCCGCGAGGACGGACGCGTTCGACCGCTCGAACTCCTGCACGGTCAGCTGGAGCTTCTTCGGAAGGCCGTTGAGGTAACGGCCCGTCACGACCGCCGCGAGCACGGAGTGCGTGCCCCGGGCGAGGAGGACGCGCTGGCTGCCGAACCGGAGCTGCTCCAGAGGAGCGTCCTCGTCGTGATGGGACTTCCACGTGTCCCGGACGAACTCCTGGAGGACCGTGAGCATACCGCTCATGATGTCACTGTCGTGGATGCTCCCCTCGTCGCGCGCCCAGTGGCGGATGAGCATGCCGCTGTCGTGCATGAGGTAGAGTTCCTCGAGCTTCGCGCGGCGAATCACATAGGCGCCCGCGCCGATCGCTCCCGCGCTCCCGACGCCCAAGATGGCCGCGGGCAGGAGGGCCACGGTGGGCGGCGGCGGGGGCGGCACGTAGTTCAGGGCGAAGGAGACCGTCCGGACGATCGTCCACGGGGAGTCGCCCAGGTTGTCCGTGTACACCACGAGGGCCGAGAAGGAGCCGAAGACCGTGTCGTCGGGGTTCGTCGTCAGGTTGCGCTGGACGGCGGGCGCGATGTATGCGGTGTAGTTGAAGTACGCCGTGCCGCTCACGTTGCTCTGCCGCTGGCCCTGCATGCCGCCCGCGGGGCCGTCCGCGGCCCATGCCAGTTCGGGCCCGAGGGTCACGTTCGCGGTCATGTTCTGCGCCCAGTAGGCGAAGCTCCCGTTGCCGACGAGCGGGTCCAGCTGGAGCGTGATCTCCACCGCGGGAGAGTGCGCGTCGTTGATCAGGACGGTGAGACCGTACGACGAGCGGGGAGGCGAGGCCGTGGCCGCGGGCGCGAGGAACAGGAGCAGCGCTGCGAGGACGGACGTGACCGTAAGAGCGAGGACGCTCCTCGCGGTGCAAGCGCGGACCTGCTTGATCAGGGACTGCCCCCCAACGAAGGCTCCGTACGGAGCCACCGACGGCGAACGTGATGATTCGTGACCGGCCTATTTATAACTGATAGTCAAGACACGACGATCTGGGAATGACGGGGCCCGACGGCGGTTCGTGATAATCACGCGGCTAAACGACGCGGCCCACGAGACGGCCGACGGAGACATGCCGCGCGTGACCCGCTGCGCGGAGGGCGGGACCGATCCCGGAGCCCTCCGCCGGGATCCTGCGGGACGCCAACGCGAATCCGTCCGGGAGGGCGAACTCGCGCGCGGCCCGGAGGAGGAGCGACCGGGGAGGCGCCGCCGTCCGGCGCAAGCCGGGCGAGAGGACGGCCATCCCAAGGAGATGACGACCCACCGCCGGCGAGCGTGGGGCCAGCCCGAACCCGGAGAGGACGAGCCGGTCGGCGCATCGCGCCTCCACCAGGGCCAGCGGGACGATGGAGAGGGCCTCGGCCACGGTCAGCCGGGGATTGGAGGACCCGATCGCCCGCGTCGCGCGGAGGACCTCCGGCACGGAGGGCGGCAGCAGGTCGACGGGGTAGTCGAGGAAGT
>JAJYKG010000153.1:0-2605 GCA_021788795.1 Thermoplasmata archaeon
CGGAGGGCTCGCGGGTGACGCGGAAGGAGCAGGCCATCGAGGTCCTGGTCGCGAAGATGCTCGAGAAGGAGCGCGAGACCCTCGAGACGGAGACCCGGAAGGTGCGCACGATGGCCGCGGACCTGAAGGGCAAGGACCGCGCCCTCGACAAGGAGCGCACGCGCCTCACCGCCCTGGAGCGAGAGCTGCAGAGCCTGAAGGGAAGCCTCGAGTCCCGCGAACGCGCGATCCGCGCACAGGAAGAGGAGCTCGAGCGCCGGCGGGAGGACATCCGCCGCATGCGCGAGCAGATCGAGGAACTCCTCTGATCACCGGTCGTCCGTGGGCCGAGGGGGCGCTTGGGCGACGCTTTCCGACGTCGCGGGCCAGACCACCGTGTGCAGGTAGTACAGGCCCATCCCGACGAGCGGGACGAAGACGAGAGAGCTCAGGATGTGGACCGCGGTGAAAATCGGCTGCCCCGCGAGGACCTGCCAGAAGGTCAGCCCCTGGGGCTTCGCGATGAAGTAGTACTCCCCGACGTCCGTCCACAGGTCGTAGGCGATCGTGAGGGGGATGCTGATCGTGGTCATCAGGGCGAACCCCTTCACGCGCATGACCATGTGCGGCTTGAAGAGGCGGCCGGTCAGCCCGACGAAGAGGAAGCCGGTCCCCATGAAGAACGTGAGGCCGAGCACGATGGTGGTCCCATACCCGGCATACGGGCCGCCCCAGGAGAACGCCTCCACGATCGCGAAGGACGACATGGGCACCAGGACGGTCCACCAGCGCCCGAGGACCGACCCCGCCACGATGCTCACCGCGAAGATCGTCTCGATGTTCGCGGCGTAACGGAAGAAGACGAGCTTCGCGAGCGCCCCCACGAGGATGAGCAGCACGCCGGTCAGGATGGTCCTCCGATCCCCCAGCGCGCGCTCCATCGCGGCGCGCCAGCGCGCGTTCATCCCGCCGCCTCCTGGTCCGTCGTGAAGCGCCAGGCCACGGTGTCGCCGTTGCGCAGCGCGTAGAGGTTCGACGCTTCGTTCCCGTAGGCGCCGCTCACCCAGTACTGCCACGAGAGCCCGCCCTGCCCGTTCATCGTGCCGTTGATGGAGGTGACGAACACCCCGCTCGGGATCGTGTAGTTGATCCAGTTCACGGGGAAGTGGAGGGCCCGGGAGGCCTCCAGGAGGACCCCGAAGGCCGTGTTGTTCGTCGTGGAGACGGGACCGTAGCGGATCGTCCAGTTCGGGCCTTCGACGAGCAGGCTCACGCCGGTGACCGCGGCGGCCTGGACCGGGTGCGGCTGAGACGCTTCGATCCAGCCGTACAACCCGCCCACCGCGAGCGCAAGGACGACGAGAAAGAGGAGGGCCTGGGTGCGCTCCGGGATCTTACGGGCCATGGTGCTTCCTCCGGCGGACGAGGTACACCGCGACGACCGCGACCGCGACCACGACGACGACCACCGCGGCCCAGGTCACGAAATCGGGACCGGAGGGCCCGGGTCCGCCGCTGGGCGAGGAGCCGGCGAGGGTGCCGAAGGCGTACACGTGGCCGTTGTCCCCCGCCACGTAGAGGAGGTTGTCCGCCACGACCGGAGAGCTGAAGAGGTAGTCCGTGGCGGTCGCGGTGTTCGGCGGCATGTAGGACCACACGAGGGCGCCCGTGGACACGTCGAGGGCGTACACGGTGCCGTTCGCCACGTTCGTGGCGACGTACGCGAGGCCGTTCGCCACCGTGACGGAGGCCTGCACCGGACCGTTCGGATGGAAGGTCCAGAGGACGCCGCCGCCGTAGAGGAACACGCCGGCCACGGTCCCGCTCCCTCCGTAGGCGCCCCCGGCGACCACGAGCGTGTCCCCGGAGAGGGCGGGCGAGGACACGCCCGCCTGGAGGGCGTCCTTCCACGCCAGGGCGCCCGTGGTCCGGTTGAGGGCGTACAGGTTCCCGTCCTTCGAGGGGACGACGACGAGGTGCGGCGTGACCAGGGGCGAGGCTGCGACGGAGTCGTTCGTCGCGTAGAACCACTCCTCCGTGCCGTTCGCGGCGTCGAGGGCCAGCACGCCATAGGGCGGATTCCAGGTCACCTGGCTGGTCGTGTTGTAGAGGCCCATGACCCCGACGTAGACCGACCCGTCGTACACCGCGGGGGAGGAGAAGTCGATGGACGCGGTCGGGTGCCGCCAAGCCACGGTGCCGTTGCTGATCCACACGGCCACCACCGCACCGGGGCCGCCGGTCTCGTTGAAGACGCCGACGTACACGAGGTCGTAGGCGACCTTAGGGCTCGACGTGATGCCGCTGAAGACGGGATGGTCCACGAGGGTCACGTTCCACAGCTCCGCGCCCGTCGTGGCATTGAGCGCGTGGAGCCGCCCGTCCGTGCCGCCGAGGAGGACCTCCCCGTTCACGAGGGACGGCGAGGACAAGCCCTTGATCGCGGGGTTCGTCCACGCCACGCTCCCGGCGTACTCGTTCAGGGCGTAGAAGCCGTCCATCGTGTCGACGAAGACCTTCCCGTAGCCCACGGCGGGCGTCGCGGGAATCTCCTGGAGCGGGAGCCCGCGGTCCCAGAGCAGGTGGTTCGACGTCGGCCCGAAATGCCCCACGCCGTCGTTGGCCA
>JAJYKG010000153.1:2615-5556 GCA_021788795.1 Thermoplasmata archaeon
GCCGGGTCGTCGCGGTAGCCGTTCACCTCGTCCGGCGCGTCGGCGATCCACTCCAGGTCGAGCTGGTAGGCGCGGGCGTCGGCGCCGTCGTTGGCCAGGTCGTAGCGGAACTGGGTCGAAGGATACATGTCGTCCGGGGTCGGCACGGGGGACCGGGTGGCAAAGGTCACGGCATCGTAGGCGGAGTTGGACAGAGCGATGTCCGTGACCGTGTAGTTCGCTCCAACGCGCAGGCTGGACAGGCCCACCGAGGCGAGGTCCCACGCACGGGTCGTCGTGTTCCAGACGAAGAGGCCCGTCCCCGCAGGGGGATGCAGGCCGCCCAAGCCGCTCACGTACACCCCGCAGCACGCGTACCAGCTCCACTGGATGGAGACCCCCATCTGGGAGGCCGCCTGGAGGGTCGCGTTCCAGGTGGCGTTCGGCGCGTCCGGGTGCCAGACCTGGACCGGGAAGGACCACACGTACCTCCCGTCCCCGAGGTCGAAGAGGATCTCCAGCAACGGGGCGGAGGCGGGAGTCGCCCGGCCGGGCAGGACGGCGAGCGCGCCCGCGGACAGCCCAAGCACCACCAGGGCGACCGCCGTCTTGCGCGTGAAACCCACTTGACTCATCCTATCAAGCTCACTTGAGGCGATTACGATGGGCTTGACTACTTAAGTATGTTGGCGCCCATCCGGGGGCAGCCCGAGGCGAGGGGTCAATGAACGTCCTCCGAGACCTGCGGGAGAGCACCCAGGTGCTCTTCCTCCACGAGGTGACCGCGAACCGCCACACGCGCCTGCGCACGATCGCGGAACGGCTCGGCATGACCGTGCAAGGTGCTGCCGACTATGCGCACCGGCTCGAGGCCGAAGGGCTCCTGACGGTGGCTGGCGGCGAGTACCGGGCCACGAAGAAGGGGATCGATTTCCTCCAGGGACGGCTGCGGGAGCTCCGCGCCTTCGTCGAGCAGGCGAGCCGCAGCAGCGCATTCGTGGAGACCACGATGGCCCTGGCCGGCGCCGCGACCCACCGCGGGGACCGGGTCGGGCTCTTCATGGAGGACGGGTACCTCGTCGCCCACCCGCGCCGGGAGTCGACGTCCGCGGGGGTCGCGACCGAGGACGCCGCGAAGGGCGAGGACGTGGCGGTGCGCAGCCTCGAGGGGATCGTGGCCCTCCGGCCGGGCCGCATCACGATCGCGCGCGCGCCGTCGTCGCGGGCCGCGGCACGGCGGATCGGGCCCGAGAGCTGCCGCCGAATCCTGCAGCGGTGCCGCGGCGCCCTCGTCGCCACGATGGAGGTGGAGGGGCTCATGGCCGCACGCCGCCTCCGCCTCCACCCGCGCATCGAGTTCGCGCCCCTCGCCGGGACGGTCGCCGCTGCGGAGCGCGGCGTGGACGTCCTCCTGCTGGTCCCCGAGGAACGCGCCGCGGAGGCCATCCAGGCCATCGAGGCGGCGAACGCGCGCCGGGAGGACAAGATCCCGTACGAGAGCGCCGCCCTCGCGTGATCACTCCAAGACGGAGACCGCGTCGACCCTTCCGTCTCCGTCGCGGTCCTGGCCGAGGACCACGCGGTAGAAGTCGCGTCCCGGCTCGTACCCCTCGAGCACCGTGTCGGAGAACTCGGTGAGACCCACGATGCTCGACAACGTGCCGCGGTAGTGCAGGCCGCTCAGGACCACGATCGTGCGCTCCGGGTTCCACGGGCTGCGGACCTTTGCGACGAGCCCGACGTCCTCCTCGGCATACGAACGCCGGGTTCGCGAGGACACGACGCGCCACGCCTCCTTCCAGTCGAAGGCGACGGCGAGGTGCGGGTTCAGGTCCATCGTGACGATGTTCGCGACCGGGCCGCCGACGAGGATCATGTTTTCCCGTCCCGGGCCGGCGGCCTTCACTTCCGTGTCCAGCCGCGTGGCCAATCCTTTCGGCGCGGCGAAAAGCCCGCCGAGGAAGAAACCGAGCTGCACCGCGTAGGGCGAGTCGCGGGCGGTGGTGAGGAAGGGGCCGTGCGGGTACGGCGAGCCGACGACGATGGCGCCGTCGAAGCGGCCGCCGTGGGAGAACTCCTCGAGGAAGCGCGAGACGACCCCCGCGCGCGGGAGGGCGGGGAAGGGCAGGGCGGCCGCTCTCGGCCGGAGCAGGATTGCGAAGGCGTCCGCGGTCGGCGCGAGCACGCGCGCGGAGGCGCCGCGCTTGGCCTCCTCACGGACGACCTTGAGGAAGCCCGCCGCCTCCAGACGCCGCACGTGGTAGTAGACCTTCTGCTCATGCACCTTCAGGCGGTCCGCGAGCGCGTTGGGGTACTCCGGGTTCTTCGCGAGCTCCATCAGGATGCGCCACGCGAGGGGCGAGGAGAGGGCACCGACCTTCGAGGGGCGGTCGATCACCTCCGCCTCTCGGGCGACCGCGCCCTCCGGCGTCTCCTCGACGAGCCAACGTCGGGCCATCGGTCCCTCCAAGGCCCGACCACTATTAACTATTTCGTAATGGTTGTGGTAATGTTGTAATAAGTCTTTTAATAGTGGCACGTCCTTGCGTCGGGCTATGCACGCGCGCGGGCCCGTCCCCCGGGGAGCAGGGGACGAATCGGCCATCGGAAGGGATATGCACCTCCGCCGGAATATACGCGGGGCGCCGCGGGCGGAGCATGGCCCGGCCGCAATCCAGGAGAGACACGCATGAAGGCCGTCATCCTTGCCGCGGGGGAGGGCGCCCGGATGGGACCCTTCACCGCCTCCATCCCGAAGGTCATGATCCCCGTGGGCAACCGCCCCATTCTCGAGTTCGTCGTCCGCGCCCTCGTGGAGAGCGGAATCCGGGACCTCCTCATGGTCGTCGGCTACCGCCGGGAGCGCATCCAAGCCTACTTCCAGGACGGGAAGGCGTTCAACGCGCGGATCACCTACGTCCACGAGCCCAAGCAGCTCGGCACCGCGCACTCCGTGCGGCAG
>JAJYKG010000154.1 GCA_021788795.1 Thermoplasmata archaeon
CCGGACTTCCGCACCGCCCTTTCGGCTTGAGGTGTGTGTGGCTGGGTCGAGTCGGTCCATCGCGGACCGAAGGCAGAGTCAGATGGGCACCCCCCGCGTCCAATCCCTGCTCCACCCCGGACTCCAAGTGCGGGTCGTATCGGGCCCGGGGTTATGTACATTTCGGTACTCCAAAATCCGATAGCATCGACCCCGGGCACGAGGGGGCGCGAGGAGCGCGACCGGCGAGCACCCATTTCACCCAATCGTTAAATAAGTGTGGCGTTATGGACTGGCATCCTCAGCGCACGGGCGCCGGGGGGGAATGACCATGAAAGTGACGCACGTGACCGTCGTGGTGAAGGATCAGGACAAGGCCCTGGAGTTCTACACGCAGAAGATGGGCTTCGCGAAGAAGGCGGACTACACCCAGCCGGGCCACCCGCGCTACCTGACCGTCGGCGCGGACGGGCAGGACCTCGAGATCGTCCTGTGGCCCGCGGGCGCGGAGGAAGCGCGCATGCCGGCGAGCCACAAGCAGCCCGGGAACGGGACGCGCACCGTCCTCCAGGTGGAGGACTGCCGCAGGACCTTCGCCGCCCTCCAGAAGAGAGGCGTGCACTTCAAGGACCCCGCGCCCTACGAGGCGGCCTGGGGGATCGCCGCGGACCTCACGGATCCCGACGGCAACCCCTTCACGATCTTCCAACCGGCGCCGCCCCCTGGCGCGGCGGACGGCGGCAAGAAGTCCTAGGGAGACGATGGACGTCTTCGGAGCGCTCTCGGATCCGACGCGGCGGCGGATCGTCGCCGTGCTGGCGCACGGCTCGCGGACCGCGGGCGAACTCGCCGCGGAGTTCCCGCGGCTCACGTTCCCCGGGGTGTCGCGGCACCTCCGCATCCTCCGCGACGCCCGGCTCGTCGGCGTGACCGTCGACGCCCAGCGGCGCGTCTACGCCCTGAAGCCGGACGGGCTGGCGGATCTGTACGCGTGGGTCGCCAAGGTCCAGGCGGAGTTCCCGGCGAACTTGGACTCCCTGGAGCGGTACCTGGACGCGGGCGGCGTCCGAGAGAAGACCGGGAGGCGACGACGATGAGGTCCGCGGACGCAGGGTTCAAGAGGGCCGCCGCCTCCTCCGGGTCCGTCCGAGAGGGCGAGGCGACCGGTGTGAAGGAGTCCAGCGGACGGCGGACCGGGTCGGTCACCTACGAGGGCGACACGGCCACGATCGCGTTCGAGCGGCGGCTGCGGCATCCCATCGACAGGGTGTGGCGGGCGCTGACGGAACCCGAGCACCTCGCGCGGTGGTACCTGACCGCGGCCCTCATCGAGGGTCGCGCCGGCGGCAGCATCGACTACGTGAGCGGGCCGTCGCGGCTCCATGTGACGGGGAAGATCCTCGCCTGGGATCCGCCGCATCTCTTCGAGCACGAATGGAACCTGGAGGCCTTGCCGGGGCATTCGCAGGGCGAGCGCAGCGTCGTGCGCTGGGAGCTCACCCCCGATGGCGATGGCACAATCCTCCGCGTGAGCCACCGCCGCCTGACGCGCGGCACGGCCTCCGGGTTCGTGTCCGGGGTCCACGCGTTCCTCGACCGGCTCGAGGAAGAGCTCGACGGCAAGCCCCTGACGGATTGGACCGCCCGCGTCGGCGAGGTCCGGGGCCTGTACCCGCCGCCGGAGTGGGCGCCGCCGCGATGACGGCGCGCCCCGGACGCGGCGCCCGGAGAGGCTTCGAGGACGGGGGCCTGCCCAGGGAATCCCACCTCCCCCGCGGAGCGGCCGTCGCCGAGGCACGGGACCGACCGCCGCCTATCAAGGGGAGATGGACCTCTCGGGCATCAGGAGAATCCCCAACGCGATGCACAGCGCCGCGAGGATGAACGCGCCCACGACGAGCGACAGGAACCGCTCTGGGGCCTGGACCACCAGGGCACCGAGGGAGCCTCCTGCGACCTGCGCGATGCCCAGGATCATGAGGAGGGGGCCCGAGGCACGCGGAGCCCCCCGACTCACCGCGGGGCCCGCGGTGCGGGGCCGAGGTATTTATCCCACCTCCCTACTCTGCCGCCGGAGATTCGCCCGGGGCGCACCATGTCTGGGAATCTGGACCGCATGCGGCGCCTCGCCGGACAGGCGTGGACGCTCGCCACGGCCCCGCTCTACCGCAACGCGTTCATGATCATGCTGTCGAGCGTCCTCGGCTCGGGCCTCGGCTTCTTCTTCTGGCTCATCGTCGCGCGCGACTACGCGAAGTCCGATGTCGGGTACGCGGTCACCCTCATCCAGACGGTCACTTTCCTGGCGACGCTGGCCCATCTGGGCATGGGGACCGCGATCATCCGTTACCTCCCGGAGACGGAGGACAAGGCGGTCCTGGTCAACACGGCCGCGACCCTGGCGGGAGGCGGCACCCTCGGCCTCGTCGCCGTCTTCTTCGTCGGCGTGAACGTCTTCGTGCCGCAACTCGGCTTCATCCAGCAGAGCCCCATCTACCCGGTCGTCCTTCTCGCCACCGGCCTGGCCATCGTCCTCCCCGCGATCTACGATGCCGCGGCGTACGCCATGCGCCGGGCCGACGTCCTCACCGTCCGGACCGTCGCCTCTGCAATCGCCAAGATCCCCCTCGCTCTCGTCTTCGCGGCCTTCGTCCTCACCGACGGCCGGCTCGGCGTCTTCCTGGCCCTCGCCTTCTCCACGATCGCGGGGCTGGTCATCGAGGCCCTCATCCTCCTTCCGCGGATCCTGCCCGGCTTCCGGCCGACGCCCCAGATCCGGGTCCAGTCCATCCGGCCCATGCTCCGGTTCAGCCTGGGCAACTACACCGCCAACTCCATCGGCGCCGCCGGCGCCCTGCTCCTGCCCGTCCTCATCCTGGTCCTGGTCCCCGCCGGCGCGGCGGAGGTGGCGTACTACTACATCGCCTCCGTGGTCGCCGGCCTCCTCGGCATCATCCCCAACGGGGTCTTCACGTCCTTCTACGCGGAAGCGTCCCAGCGGAACGCGAACCGCCACGCGGACGAGCGCCTGGCGATCCTCCTGTCCATCGGCCTCCTGATCCCCGGCATCGCGGGCCTATGGGTCTTCTCCCGGGAGATGCTGACGTGGTTCGGCGACCCCGCGTACGCCGAGGGCGCGGTGGGGCCGCTGCACATCCTCATCTTCGCCTCCCTGCCCGTCTTCGTGAACAGCGTCCTTGCGACCCGGATCCGGATCCGCAAGCGGAGCGCGCCCCTCATCGTGGGGAGCATCATCTCCACCGCGGTCATCCTCGGCCTCGGGGTCGTCCTGCTGCAGTCCAGCGGCATCGAGGGGCTCGCCCTCGCCGCCGTCCTCGGCAGCGCCGCGCCGACGCCGTACTACTACCTCGTCGCGAGGAAATCCTTCAAGGAGGAGACGCCGCCGCCGGAGCCCAGCGAGAGCCTCCAGGTGTGAACGCGGGAGGCGGGCGGGAGCTCAGAGGGCGCGGCGGGCGAGCTGACGGAACGACGCGCCGGCGTACGCCGCGAGCCCGGCCAGGCTCCCCAGCCCCGTGACCCCGAGGAACGCGTTGAAGCGCAGGTCCGCGAGGAGCATGCCGTCCGCGGCGGGCAGGAGCGGCGCGAACGCACCGACGATCGCGATCGCCGCGACGGCGGGACCCGCGAGGGTGACGGCGACCGCGCCGCGCGCCCTCCGGAGCCGCTCGATCTCCCGGGCGTGGGCCGCCGCGAGAAGCTCCGCCTCGCCCGGACCGGCGTCCGGTTGCGGCTCGAGGGCCTCCGGCGCTTCGACCTCGGCGGACGCCGCCTCGCTGATCGTCTCGAGGCCGTCCAGGAGCAGCGCGACCTCGTGATCCGCCGAGCCGGAGTCGACCGCGGGCGGCTCCTGCGGCGTCGGCCTCACCGGGGGCCGTCCGCGGCCTCCCTCGCCGCGGCGGAGGTGGCGCAGCTCGTCCTCGAGGTCGTCGATGCGCTCGTCCAATCGATGCGCGTGGCGCAGGGCCCCTGCGCCAAGGCCGACCAGGGCGAGCGCCCCGAGGAGCGCGTAGGCCGCCAGGACCTCGAGCGTCGCGCCCGGGTCGACGTAGGCGGAGAGCTGGGGCGCGAGCACGTAGGCGAGGACGGTGACGATCACGAAGTAAGCCCCGAAGCCCGCGGACAACCTCCGGGGCCGGGGCTCAGCGGCCTTCGCCATCGCCGGCGAACCTCCGCGGGGACCGGATATCCTTTGTCCCGCCGTTCTCAGAGTCGATAGCGACGGGACGGGCCCCGGAGGGGGTGAGTCCAGGGGTCATCCCGTCGGCCGTGGTTTTCGTCCGTGATACGCCCGGCGAGAGCTTTATCCGGAGGAGACCCCGGTTCGGGGCCGCCATGGCCACCGCGCACGCGCAGACCACGAGGCGCACCTGGCCCATCGTCTACGGGCGCCGCATGAGGCATGCCCCGGGCGGCGGGACCGGTCTGGCCTGGGCCCTCTTCCTCGTCCTGGGCCTCCCGTTCGCCCTGATGAGCGTCCTCACCGTCCTGGCCCACGGCGGCATCTACGTCGACCTCCTCCGCCCGCTCTGGCAGCCCTGGCCCCCGGATCTCCTGAAGCCCCTCCTCGGGGTCGCCGTCTTCGCTGCGACCCTTGCCTACCTCGCGTACCGGTCGGGCTGGCGGTCCGGCTTCCGCACCGCCGCGTTCGCGCGCCCCGCGGACGCGAGGCCGCTGCCCCCGCCGCCTCCCCCGGACGACCTGGACGCCTAAGGCCAGGGCGAGCCGCCCCGCCGGACCGCCGAGGACAAGGACGAGCTCTGAGAACCTTGACCAACGCCTTTTCGTGCCCGAGACGCCACGCGGTCTCCCCGAGGTCCCCGCACCGCGACCGCGGTGCCCACCGGGGAGGCCGGACACGGTCGTCGATGAGACCACGCGCCTGCGGTTCAAAGTCTGCGCCGTCGGGGACCCCGGCGTGGGCAAGACCTCCCTCCTGAGCCGCTACGGGTTCAGCTCCTTCGATCCGGCGTACCGCGGCACGCTCGGCGCGAACCTACGCTGCCGGAACGTCCAGGAGGCGGTCGCGGGCCGCCGCCTCGTCGAGGCGGAGACGGCGTTCTTCGACCTCATGGGCGAGACGGCCGTCCGGAACCGGTTCAAAGACATCTTCTTCGGGGACACCCACGGCTTCCTCGCCGTCGCGGAGGTCACGCGTCCGGCGACGGTCGACTCCCTGGCGGACTGGATCCGCACGGTCCAGGGCGTCGCGGGGGACGTGCCCTTCCGCATCCTCGTGAACAAGGCCGACCGCAGCGCGAACCGCGCGATCTCGCCCGAGGCCACCGCGGCCCTCCTGGACACCTTCCCCAGGGTGCCGTACCGCCTCACGAGCGCGAAGACCGGCGCGGGCGCGGACCGGGCGTTCGACGCGCTCACGGACGCCATGGTCTCCGCGGCCCTCGAGCGCGCGAAGGGGAGGCGGCCGTCGAGGCTCGTGGGCGACCGCATCCTCGCGTTCGCGGAGAGGCGCGGCACCTTGGGCATCGGCATGAAGGAGATCCTCTCCGCCTCCAAGGACCTCGACGGGGGCGCGGTCCGGCGGCAGG
>JAJYKG010000155.1:0-5163 GCA_021788795.1 Thermoplasmata archaeon
ATCCCCGGGCCGTGCCCGGGGCTCGTGGTCGTCGTGGAGGGCAGCGGGACCGCGGCGAGGACGAGACCCGCGACGAGACCGATCACGAGGACGACCGGCACCCAGATCTTCGACGGCCCCTTCCGACGTGCCTCAGGCTGCATGGTCCACCCCTTTCGGCTTGCTCCGGCCGGTCTTCTCCAGGATCGACATGAAAAGGCCCCAGTTCGACTCCGCGATGTTGGACACGAAGAACATGCGCCCGTACCCCTCCCCTTCCGCGACCACGAGCCCGTTCTTCAGGAGGACCTTCAGGTGGTGCCTCGCGGTCGTGTAGTCCACGCCGAGCGACTCGGCGAGCTGCTGGGTGTTCCGCGGCCGCTCCCGCAGGGCCAGGAGCACGCTCGCCCGGTTGGCCGCCCCGGTGCTCCCCGCAAAGAGCCACCAGAGGAGTCGCTCGAAGTGGTCCACGGTGCTCCTCCCGAATCCCGTCCTGGCCTAGTTGTACCTTCCGTACGGAAAGAAAGGGAGAGGGGCGACCCAAGAGCCCCTCTCAAGGGGGGATGGAGGCGGGCGGGATCACGCACCGCAGCGCGCGTACGCGTACCCGGTGCCATCCAGGGGCGCTGTCCAGTCCGCGTCCTGACCGTTCGGGATGCCGTCTCCGTCCGCGTCTGCGAACGCAGGACTGCCCAAGCTCCCGCCCGTGCAGTTGCCGTTGCCGAAGCCCGCGGGCCCGGTCCAGTTGGCCTGGGACTGCACGTCGCCCGGGGCGCCGTGCCCGAATCCCGCGGCCATGACCGTGGCGCCGCCGGCGCCTGCGCCGAGCATCGCCATGACGGCGAACATCGCGAGGTACTGCATTTCCTTTTCACATCCTGAGGATGCGATGGCCCCGGGGGCCCTTGGGCGTTGTCCGAGAACCCTCCCAGATTGCCGCCGACACCCTTCAGATTCCCTCCGAGAGCCGGGGGGCGCGACGGGCTTCGCAGGGAAGGCGAGGGGCGGACCGCGGCCCCGGGAGGTTCACGGAGACTCGGACTCGCCGCGGACGGAGCCCATCTCCCGGAACCCGGCGATGAGGCTGCCGATGCCGAGGACGCCCACCACGATGAGGACGAGGACCGTCGCCACGCCGACGGAGTCCAAGTTCGGAATCGGGTTCCCCGTGCGGATCGCGAACGAGTTCAGGAAGGGGAAGCCCGTGACCAGGAGGCCGATGGCGCCGAAGGCGATGCCGCCGTAGTACAACGTCCGCCCGGCCACGTTCCTCCCGAGATCCTTGACCGCGGCCTCCGGGAGCTTGCGCATCCGCGCGAGGCGGGCGAAGAGGGCGCCGAAGAGGACTTGCACGAGCATCGTCCCGAGGCCGAAGAAGAGGCCGGGCAGCGGCGCGTACAGCAAGCTGGGCATCTGCGGTGCGAGGATGAACACGAGGATCGTCGAGTACGCTCCGAATCCGAAACCCGCGATGAGGCCGTGGACGATGGCCATACGCACGGGGACCTCCCGCGCGTGGGCCTCGTGGAGGGGCACGCGCTCGGCCTCCGCGGTGTGGTGCTGCCGGCCCCGCAGCCAGGCGTCGAAGGGGATGTGGACGTACTTGCCCCGGAGGATGTAGGAGCCAGCCACGAACATCGCGACGCCCACGAGGATGTAGACGGGCCCGTCGAGGTTGTACGTCTCATACACGGCGGCGAGGCCGAGGAAGCCCAGGGTCGTCAGGAGGGCGCGCTGTGCGGTGAAGCCGGCGGAGAAGGAGAAGCCGGCCTTCATGCCGCCCTTGGAGCTGTACTGCCCGACGGAGTAGCTGAACGTGATGGGCCAGGTATGCTCGTCGGGCGTGACGCCGTGGAGCAGGCCCAGGATGAAGGAGATCGTGAGGATCGTGGGGACGCTGAGCCCGCTGGACGGATTGAGGATTGCGCCGAGGTCCATGCTCAGCCCTCCAAGGCCGCCGGCTTGAGCATCCGGCCGTTCTTCACATGCTCGATCGTGAATCCGTGGAGGCAGCGCGCGGGGTGGTGGAGTGTGTCGCACATGCGCTCGACGGCCTTCGTGCCGATGAGGTAGTCGATCTTGGCGGCTTCGGCGCAGGCGTAGGTCTCGTCCAGGCCCAGGGCCTCGCCATAGTAGACCTCGAGGACGCGGTGGCTGTGGATGATCCGCCGCGCCTCGGCCAAGCCCTTCTTCGTCAGGGTCGGCACCTTCCAGGGCGTGCGGTGCACGAGGCCCCTGCGCTCGAGCTTCTGGAGCACGTCGATCACGGAGGGCATGGTGACGCGGAACCCGTGCGCGAGGACGGAGACGGACGGTAGGCGGCCGGATTCCCTGAGGCGGTAGGCCTCCTTGAGGTAGGAGGCCTCGATGCCGCTGAGGTCGGACTTAGGCATGGTCTAACTTAGACACAACCTAACTTATAAAGCTTTGCCACTCAGGCACCATCCCCCGGAATCTCAGGAGGGGGCGTTCGGGATCCGGCGGGACCCGCGGGACGGAGCCGTCGCCTTCGGTCCCGCGATCCGGTCAAGGAGCTTCAGGAACGGGTAGGAGTTGCGGAGGACCTGGGTCTCCACCTTGCGCAGAAGCTCTCCGAACGCGAAGCGGGAGAGACCCTGCCTCGCGGCGACGCGGTCCCTCTTCACCCGTGCGGGGAACTCGAGGAGCCCTCCCTCGATCGCCGTCACGAGGATGTGGATCTGGCGCTCCGTCAGTCCCTCGAAGAGGTGCACGGGCACGGCCCCGAGGGACCGGATGCCGTCCAGCCGGTCCCGCGAGCGGTGGGAGAGCACTTCCGCGGTCCCGACCTTCCGCACCTCCGCGATGAATCGGCGCAGGGCCGTCCGCGGGGGTGAGCGCGCGCGGCGACCGTTCCGTTCCAGCGCCAGCAGAAGGTGAGCGGTGGAGATCCCGGAGGAGACGCCGCTCTCGACGACGTGCCGCGGCCGCAGGATCCGCGCAGTCACGCACAGCTCGAGGGGCGCCGGGAACTGCGCGTAGTACGTCCGGCCCGTCCGCTCGAGCGAGCGATGGATCACGTGCTCGGAAGGGAGCAGGAGGGGATTTCCCCCAGGATCCGCAGGATCGCGGCGGATCCCGCTCCCGTGACGGCGCGGAGCCAGCCGACGTCGGGCACCGCGCGGGGCCCGAGCAGGTCGACGGTGGAACGTCTCGTCCGCGCGTCCAGGATCGTCCCGCGCCGCGGCCTCTCCGGCGCGGAGGCGGCATCCTCAGACCCGCGCCGCGCGGACTCCGGCTACCGGCGTCTCATCCGCGCCTGAATCGCCACGAAGTCCTGCTCGAACTCCGTGGTGAAGAACCGGTCCACGGCCGCGGCGATCTCCGGCTCGGGGATCGTGGGAGAGGTGAACTCCCCGACCACGGAGACGCCGGTCCGGTCCCCCATGGGCATGTAAAAGAGGAAGAACTTCGACCCCGCCAACGGCCCCTCGAGCACCTCGTAGCCGAAGCCGACGGGCGCGAACGACGTCCATCGCATCGCGAACCGCTCCGGCTTCCCGAGGAAGTCCTGCTCCCACGAGTAGCTCCCGGCATTCTCCCCGAGGCTCTCCCGATGCACGGCGCGGTGGCGGTGGGCGTCCGAGTGCTCCTGTCGCGAGCCGAAGAACGAGAAGATCACGTCGCGGGGCGCGTCGTAGACGCTCCCCTCGTCGCGGACGAAGACCATGGGGCGGCTAGACCCCATCGCAGGATAAGGATTGGCCGCCGGCCCGGGGAACGGCCCGGCCAAGCCTCATCCGCTCCCACCGCCTCGCCGTTCTGTGGCCCGGGGACACTACAAGGTCAGCGCGCGGGTGCGCAGCGCGAACCCCGAGGGCGTCCGCTCCGTCCTCGCGGCGTCCTTCCCCCGAGGCTCCATCCGGGCGGAGGAGGACGGGTTCCTCATCGAGGCCGAGGCGGACGGAGAGAGCGCGAAAGAACTCAACCGCTCTCTCCTGTCCAGTCTCCGGCGCGTCGAGAAGAGGACGACGCTCCGTGCGGAGTGGACCTCGGCGGACGGCACGACGGAGCGGTACTTCGACTACGTCCTAAAGAAGACGCATACGAGCTAAGAGTGCCTCAGTCCGCGGCTCCCAGGGAGCGGATTCTTGAAATGGCGCGGCGATGGAACCTCGGGAGGTCTCAGCCCCGGGTGAACATCGGATGCTTCAGCTTGCCGTCGTTCAGCTCCAGCACAGCCCCTCGCAGGATTCCCGAGCTGTAGTCGCTTCCGGGATTGACGATCGGAATGCGTCGGCCGTTGCCCTTGCCCCGCACGTAGTCGATCCCGTACGACTCATGGATGTGACCGTGCAGGCCCATGAGGGGTTCAAACCGCTCGATGACACTCCGAACGGACGGGCTGCCCACGGAGACCATTTGGAACTCTCCTGCGAGGAGCTCGGGCTGGAAGTTGGGACCCAGCTTTGGGGCCTTATCAATCGCGGTGCCGAATGGCGGGACATGGGAGACAAGCAGGGTCCGGGAAGGGTCGGCCTTGGCCATGAGTTCCTGGAGCTTGGCGAGAATCTCTTCTTCAGGGAGCTCCCGCGGGGTGTGCCATGGCGTGGGGTTCGAGTAGCCGAACCCTGCGAGGAGGGTGTCCCCGCCGAACTCGATGATGCGCAGGTCGAAGGGAATGACGACGTCCGACCGGCATGAATTAAGGTACGCGGCAATCTCCTCGTACTCATCGTTCCCTGGAATCACGTAGATTCGGGCACCCAGCGGCCGAAGCCGCTCTTCGGCCCTCGAGACGAAGGCATCCACCGTCCTCTTCATCTCATCGAGGAATGCCCCCTTCACCTTCGCCTTGTCGGACTCGAGCTCCGCGTACTCCTCTCTGGAGACTATCTTGAAGTATCCGCCGTTGGACCGGATCTTTTTCTCGGCCTCGGGCAGCTGGGCCTCCTGCACGGTTCGGACTTCGCCGAACAACTCGAGGGTGTAGGACCCGTTGCCGTTGTCGACAATCGGGACGAGCAGCTTGCCCGTCAGGTCGCCAGCGACGATGACATCCGTGACCCCGTAGAACTTCGCTGCGTTAATCGTCTTGTTCAGCACGAGATCGGAGCCGTGGAGATCGGATACGAGGAGAAAGCGGATGCGGCTCATCGACGAGCGGGAGAGCGGCCCAGCTTCAAGAACCTACTCTCCCGCAGCGACAGGGCACGGTCCCGAGGG
>JAJYKG010000155.1:5173-5509 GCA_021788795.1 Thermoplasmata archaeon
TGGCTTGGACCCTCTTCCCTTCCGATGGCGGCGCATCACTCGGGGGGGATTTCCTTGAAGGCCAGTTTCAGGTCAAGGCCGTTTCTCCGGTTGTAGAGATACGCGACGGCGTAGATGACCAAGCCGCCAACGATCGTCAGAACGACAGCCAGGAGCGAGTAGAAACCGTTCACCCCGTAAGTGCTGTTCGTGACCATCATGTAGCCCACGGCCAGCAGGATGACCGTGGCGAACATCCTGGTCGGGCTGATGCGATCGGTCAGGTAGCCCGCAGGGAGATCCATGACCAGCCGGCCAAGAGCGAAACCCGAGGCCACCAGCCCCACCTCGGCGCGG
>JAJYKG010000156.1:0-1201 GCA_021788795.1 Thermoplasmata archaeon
TGTCACACGTCGCAGTGCCAGTTTCGGTCTTCCTCAGAAAGCCACTACGCGGTCATCTGAGACTGAAAACGGAGCGTCAAGCTGCGGTAACCGAGCCCAGGCCCACTTGGTAGGTGTGGGCCAGGCAATCGTCTATGCTCAGACTCTCGAGTTCATCGGCAGAGGAGCGCGGGGGAATGACATATGTCTGGGAAGCCTCACGTACCTGGTCCACCCCGAAGTTCACAAGCGCCTTCCCGGTTCCATTTCCGGAGTTTGTCAGGGTGAAGGAGTAGGTAACGGTCTGAGGCGGAACGATGCATCCCGATGCGACTGCCTTGGAATCTGAGATCACGATGGCTGGCTGAAGGAAAACTGCAAAGACCCCTATGCATAGAAGCACGAGAACTGCAACCAAGACTACACTGATTGCTAAGAGCCGCCTCCGGATACGTGTCGGGTCCGGTGTTGCCCGGAACGGCTGGGGCGAATCCGGAGAAGCCCCAGCGACAGCAGGGCTTTTGCCCTGAGAGAATGCGTCGCTTCGCGGCGCCACTGGTCCCTTCGGCTGCACCACTCCACCTCTGCTGTGGATTGAAGTGAGCTATCTCGAAACTTTGGTCTATACTTCTTGACTATCCGACGTCCGCGTGAGAGCACCCTTCCTCGATATTGAACAGTCTGCCGCGGACAGTCCCTATTGGACGTAGCGCGAGTGACACAATGCCGTAAGTGCCGGCTCCGAGCATACGTCGTCGGGCCGCCGCGTCTGCCTCGGAGGGAGCCAGGCCGGGGGCTTGTTGGGGTGCGGTTGTCCCTGGTCGACCTTGGCCCCTCACCCCGCTCTCTCCTGCATGCTCGCTTCCACCCGCCCGCTGCGGGCTTCGAGCTCCTGGCGCTGGCGTTCCTGCTCCTCGGTGAACCAGACGCGATGGTAGGGGCTCACCGAGGAAACCCCCTCTTTGAGGATACGGATACGTCCGTAATACGGCAGTATAGGGCCGGGTCACGGATACGGCCGTCCGGTTCGTTGGAGGGTTTCGGTTCGGCCTCGGCCCGGTCCACAGAATTGTCCATCCAGTGGACAAGGACGGGGGGAGCGAGAGGGCGGCGACGAGAGGACCGGACGACGCAGATATGCGACGCGAGGCAGTCCCGACAGAGCGGACGGCCGCAACGGGGATGGACCTGGCCCGCGTCGATGAACTGGCAGGCGTCGCAC
>JAJYKG010000156.1:1211-5498 GCA_021788795.1 Thermoplasmata archaeon
CGGGACGACCGGACCCAGGAGGTTCACGGCCGAGCCCCTGGGACGGAGGACAGGAGCTTGTCGAGCGGGCCGCGCTTCAACCACGCGGCGTAGGACTCGAAGGGCGGGGTCATCACCATGGCGAAGGCCTGGATGGGCCGCGAGGTCATCGTCGTGGACCTCCCGAAGACGGCGGGCAAGAAGTGAGGGTCTCGGCGGACTCGCGCCCGAGCATCCAGCGATGATGTAGGCCTACCGCATTAGAAATTGATTCAAGAAAAGCCGGCCCACCAGGAGGGCGCGGCGGGGTCCGGGACCCCCTCATGTATGGTATCCCTACCTTGTCCCTACTCCAGGCCTAACGTAGACCGTGGGGGGTTCGCGTGAACCTCCTAAGAAATCGCTTCGAACCGACCAGCGCCGCGAGGGCCTCTCTATGGAGAAAAACGAGAGTGCTCCCGGTGGGATTCGGACCCACGTCAGGGGCTCGAAAGGCCCCGATCCTTGACCGGACTAGACTACGGGAGCGCGAGGCCCGGGTTAGCTTCGGGGCCCATATAGGCTTTGCTGGCTGCACCGCGCGCCGCAGACCACAGAAGGTTCTTGGCCAACCCTGGCTTGCGAGCCGCGATGCGGTGGAAGATCCGCTGGACCACGGAGAACGTCTTCCTCCTCAGCGGGATCGGGATCATCCTCCTCGGGTGGCTCGCGGACTACATCGGCCTCATCGTGCTCCACGAGGCCCCCGTGACGAACGGCCACGGGGCCGGGAACATCATCAGCCGCCTCTTCTTCACCCTCTTCGGGCTCTTCTTCGCAGCGGGCGGAGCGGCCTACGAGAACCTGGACCGCTTCCTCACGGATTCCAAGTTCACCAAGCGGTACCTGCTCCAGACCCTCTTCATCCTCGACGGCGCCCTGCACCTCTTCGCCATGAACGACCACCTCAACGAGTCCCTCCTCGAGGCGGCTTTCTTCGCGGTGATCGCCCCGATCCAGATCGGAATCGGCGTCCTGATCCCCCGCCTCCCCGCGAAGTACGACCCCTACCTCCTCGCGTGGCCCGTGTTCCTCATCGGCATCGCGCTCCTCTCCCAGGTCGTCATCCTCTGGCCCCTCTCCGCCCTCGAGAACATCTACGACCTCTGGGTCGTCTCCAAGCTGACGGAAGCCCTCATGATCCCCGTCCTCCTGTCCGTGATGAAGGACGATGGCACGCTCAACCTGCAATCGTTCAAGCGCGCGGCCCTCGCCATGGTCGCTCGCTGACCGCCGCCGCGGCTCAGAGCTCCCCGACCATCTCGCGCGCGAGGAGCTTGTACTCCTGCTCCTTCATCGCCGCGGGGTTCGCGGAGATGAGCAGGTAGGAGCCGTTGAGGACGATCTTCTCGTTCACCTTCTGCAGGAACCGCAGGAAGGACGGGAAGCCGTTCTGGCCGATCATGTACTCCACGCCCTCCAGGAGGACGACCGCGTCCCCGCCCGCGCCGCTGAACTCCGCGATCGCGGAGGCGATGTCCACGAGGTCCGAGGGCGCGGCCACGGCGATGCCCTTCACCTTGCGGCCCGGCGTGGACGAGAGCCAGATGAAGCCCGACTCCGGGACGCCGTGCTTGGACCGCAGGTCGTCCGGGTGGGTGCGGGTGATGCACAAGCCGCGCGCGCCGGCCGCGAGGAGCTCGCGGTAGAGGTCGAAGATCCGGCTCGCCTTGGGCTCCCGGATCAGGTACGATCCGCGGCCGCCCAGGCCGCCCCTCGGCTCCGGGGCCCCGGCGGACAGGTCCGGGACCTCCTCGTCCGCGAGGCGGGCCGCCATGCTCTCCACGTCGCGGTACAGGACGGCCATCTTCGACTTCGCCATGACGCTGAGCTCGGTCGAGGAATAGCCGCGGGTCGTCAGGAGGCCGATCTCCCGCCACGCGGCCTTGAGGCCCTCCTCGTAGCCGCGGAGGAAGGCCTTGCGCATCTCGTCGTCGCCCATCCCTGTGGAGGTCCGTATCCCTCGTTCAGGGCTTAGAAGTTATCGACCCTACGGGACCCCGCCGCCCGGCGGCGCGCAGGCCCTCAAGGTAGTAATACCGCAGACGGCTCACGGCCCGGCGGCCGCATGTTCCAGGAGTTCAGCGCCCTCCGCCAGGTCCGCAACTTCCGCCGCGTCTTCCTCCCGCTCTCGGGGGCCTTCTTCCTCTACACCTTCGGATGGGGGGTGACCTCGCCCATCTTCTCGATCTACGTGAACGACGTGACGGGCAGCGCGTTCCTCACGGGGGTCATCCTCTCGGTCACGACGATGGCGGGGGTGTTCCTGAACATCCCGTTCGGCATCCTCGAGGACCGCCTGAACATGAAGCGCATCCTCCAGGCCGTCCTCCTCACGTACGCGGTCCTGGCGGTGCTCTACCCGGAGGCGAGGTCCCTCGTGCCGCTCCTCCTCCTGTCCGTCGCCCGCGGCATCGCGTCCTCCTTCCTGTGGCTCACCTCCTGGGCCTACGTCCTGAGCTATGCGGACGCCCGCGCCAAGGGGAAGGAGGTGGGCTTCTTCTCGGACATGAACGATCTCGCCTCGGCCCTGTCGCCCGTCGTCGGGGGGCTCGTCTCCCTCCTCTCCTTCGTCCTGCCCTTCTACGTGCTCAGCGGGACGAGCCTCGCGGCCCTGGCCGTCGTCACGGTGTTCCTGAAGGAGACGCCCCCGCCCATGGCCGCGTCGTTCCGCACCCAGGCGGCCACCCTCGGCCGGCACATGCGGGACCGGCGGTTCCTGCGGACCGTCTACCTGGTCGTCGTCTTCTACGCGCTGATCAACGTCTACTACAGCTTCCTCGCCCTCTTCCTGAACCAGGAGGGCATCTCGGTGCCCCTCATCGGCGTCCTGCTGACCGTGGCCCTCGTCCCCGCGGTGGCCCTGGAGGTGCCCATGGGGAACCTGATCGACCGTCACGGGATCCGGAGGACGCTCTCCGCCGCGGTCGTCCTCACCGCGGCCACGGCCCTCCTGCTCCCCTGGTCGTCCGACGTCGTCGTGGTCGGGGCCATCGTCGCGGCCTTCACGGTCAGCTACACGATGATCTTCATCGGCCTGTACTCGCGGATGTCGGATATCCTCCGCGAGGACAAGGTCGCGATGACCGGGGCCATCGCGACGTTCAAGGACCTGGGCTACACCCTGGGGCCACTGCTCGCGGGCTTCCTGATGATCTCCCTGAGCATGCAGACCGTGTTCATCGCCGTCGGCGCGGGCTTCGTGCTCCTGCTGCCCGCCGCGCTGCGCCTCCGGGACTGACCCCGGGGCGTGCGGCCTCGCTGGACGGCGACGCGCCTACCCGATGTACCCGAGGTCCTCGCGCTTCTCCGGCGTCTCCGGCGTGGCCTCGATGTCCCGCAGCTTCGACGTGATCGCGTCGATCTGCTTCGCCTTGCTCTCGAGCTCCGTGAAGGAGATCTCCACGTCCAGGACCTTCGTCAGGACCTCGAGGACCGCCTGGGCGCTCTTCGGGTCGACGAAGTAGCCGGAGGTCTCGCCCATGAGGCACACGGCCTCCATGTCGTACAGCCGGCCGAGGCCGAGCATGAGCCCGCTCGCGCCGACGATCCCGGCGCCGGGCTCGCCGCGGGAGAAGACCACGCCGACCTTCTCCATGTCCTTGACCAGGGCGGCGTCCGTCGCCGCGCCGAGGACGCGCGGCTTCGTGACCATGCGCCCGAGGCCGTAGCCTCCGAGGGTGAAGACCCGCCGCACCCCGAGGCCCTTGAGCTCCTGGAGGATGAAGTCGCTCAGCTCGTACTGCCCCTCCGGCGTCAGGCCCTGGTAGTCCCCCGTGAGGAAGATGATGTCCTTCCCCTTGCCCCGCTTCACGTAGGCCATCTCGTTGTTCACGAGCTTGATCTGCCCGTCGTCCTGGACGAGGACCTGGGGCGGGAAGTACTTGGAGAAGATCTCGGCGAACTTGACGGCCTTGAGCTCGTCCTTCATGTGCTCCGCCGCGAGCTTGCCGACGTTGCCGATGCCGGGCAGGCCCTCGACGAAGATGGGGTCTTCCAGCTTGGGCCGCTCCAGGTACCGGATCAGGATGTTTTCCATGGTGACGCACCTCCCCGCTTCAGCTTCCGCCGGTAGGCGCCGTAGCGGTCCTCCGGCGAGTAGCGCGGCGGCATCGGGTTGCCCGCGGCGGCGCCGCAGGCCAGGCAGACGTCGGCCAGGGTGTACCGCCCGCACGCCCGGCACTTGTGCATGAGGGACCGCATGGCTCCGCCTCAGTCCTTCCGATGGAACGTGGACTCGCCGCCCTTCGCCTCGAGGGCCTTCGCGAC
>JAJYKG010000157.1 GCA_021788795.1 Thermoplasmata archaeon
GTAGACGGCTTTCTTCGCCAGGTACCTACGTAGGTTCGTCTGCCTGCCTCCTTCCCATCTCCCGGGTTCGGTCTCCCGCTAGGTCTTCGGCGGGAGGTTGAGCTTCCCCTCCTCCGACTCTTTCTTGTTCCGCCATCGGAGCAGGAGCACCGCGACGAGCGCAGCGACCACGACGATTACGACGAGTGCGACCGCCCCGATCACGAGCGGCGAGAGCGCCGGGGCCGGCACCGAGACCGGCGTCAGCTTGAGGTCCACCACGGTGGCCTGCCCGGAGACGACCGACTTGCCCGACACGGACGCGGTCTTGTACCCGTTCGCCGACGCGTTGACCGTGTACGTGCCCGGTTCGACGCTCACGTTGAAGGCCCCGCTCGCGTCCGTGGCCACGCTCTTCTGGATTCCCGCGGCCGACGTCACGAGGATGGTCGCCCCCGCGAGGGGCGTGTTCGTGCTGCTGCTGACCACGGTCCCGACGATCCAGCCCACGTACGCGGTCAGGGTGAAGTTCTCGTGCGTCGTGTTACCCGCGACCACGGTCACCGAACTCTTCGTGTTGGCCGAGAAGAGCGGTGCATCCGCCGCGACCGAGTACGTTCCCGCGGGCAGGGTGATGTTGTAGTCGCCCGAGGCGTGTGAGGACGTGGCCCAGTTCCCCGGAGTCGCGACGACCTGCGCGCCGGAGATCGGGGTGCCCCCGGTATCCCGGACGCTGCCGTTGAGGTATCCGGCATCGGCTAAGGAGTACACGTCCACCTCAACCGTGTTCGTCCCGCCGATGGGCGAGTTGTACCCATCGTACACCCGGACGCTGACGTTGTACGTGCCCGGGGCCGCATACGTGTGGCCGGCTGTGGCCGACGGCGTCGCCGAGCTCGTCACGACGTTCGTGGTGTTGCTGTCGCCCCAGTCCCACGTGAAGTTGAGCCGGACCGACGTGTTCGCGTCCGAGGACGCCGCCGTGAAGGTCAGGTTCACCCCTGCGAACGCGCTGATCGGTCCCGGCGGACTGATCACGGGCGGTGTCGGCGCGCTCGGCTTGATGCTCGAGACCCCGCTGCAGGACGGGCAGTTCAGGTTGAAGAACAGCGGATTCGCGCCCCAGTACGCGTTCATCTGGAGGTACGGGTGGGCGGTCCAGTTGCCCCAGCCCTGCCACAGGTCCGTCCGCATGGCCCACTGGCCGTACGGATAGATGTAGATGATGTACACGCCCGACTCGTAGAACAGCTTCTCCGCGGCCTTCACATCGGTGATGCGCTGGGTCAGGTTCTGGTCCCCCAGCTGCTTGAGGTAGAGGGCGTTGTAGGTCGCGTTGTTCCAGTAGTTGTCGTTCCAGCCGTCGAGGGTCCAGGACGATTCCATGGAAAGGATGTAGTTCGGGTCCGGGTCCGCGGACCAGTACCAGATGTACATTTCCACGTTCCCGCCGTAGACGTCGGTCGAGAGCGCGTTCTCGCTCGTCTCCGTCTTGATGGTGATCTGGACGCCGATCTGCGCCCACTGGGTCTGGAGGTACTGCGCCACGAGGCTCTCCTCGGGGAATTCGTCCGGCGGCCGCACCGCGAGGGTGAAGTTCAGCCGGTCGCCCGCCGGGATCGACACGGTGGCGTTCGGCGGGTCCAGGCACTGGTAGCACGCCGGCTGGATGCTCACGGTGATCGTGTTCGTGGCCTCGCGGACGCCCTTGCCGAACGATCCGCCAGACCATGTCGTGTATCCCGATTGGTTCAGGATCTGGTTCGCGAGGGCGATGTTGAACGACAGGTTGTCCCCACCCGTCACCGGGTTGTACCACCACTGGGGGGTGACCGGCGAAACCTGCGAGTCGCCGCGCACGCCTTGCCCGTCGTAGATCGTCTGGAGGATGTAGTCCTTGTTCGTCGCGTGGGCCAAGGCGACGCGCACGTTCTGGTCAAAGCGGGCCGGGTTCAGCCCCGAGTTCTTGGTGTAGTACTGACTGATGCCGATCTCGTCCCACTCCTGGATCGCCTGGAGGGCTGCCTGGGTCTCGATGTTCGGCTGACCCTTGACGGCCGCCAATCCCGCGGTGGTCGTCTGCGCGATCTGGATGTCCCCCCGCTCGAGGGCGAGGGCAAGCTGGTTCGCGTTGCCGTACACGTAGAGGTAGATGTCCGTGACGTTCGACGGGCCGATGTGGGTCCCGACCGGGTGGTAGTTGGGGTTCCGGAACAGGTGGAGCGGAACGGCGCCGTTCTGCTGCCACTCGTTGTAGATGTTGGGGTCCGCGATGAAGGGGCCGGTGCCGATGGGCGTCGGGTTCGTGTACGTCGTCTCGGCCGCCTGCGCGCTGACCCCGCTCCATTGGGCCTTCTGCACGATGGGCCCGAACAGGTCCTCCCCGGAGACTACGGGCCGGTCGAAGTAGAGGGTCACGTTCCACGGGTCGGTGGACGAGATGACCGCTCCGCAGCGCCCCTTGTTCGTCCCGGTGCACTGGACGACCTGGTTGAAGTATGGCTCGTAGGCCCAGAGGTGGAACAGGTTCTGGCTGTCGTAATTCCAGGTGAAGGCCACGTCCGCGGCCGTGAGGTTGCTGCCGTCGGACCACTTCACGCCTTGGCGGACCGTGTAGTTCCATGCGGAGCAATCGGAGACCGCGCACGACGCGCTCGTGATGATGTTGGGGACATACTGCCCATCCTGGTTGAACGCAAACGGATAGTCGTAGATCAGCCCATAGAGAAGATACGAGGCGTCGTTGATGCCGATGTAGGGGTTCAGGCTATCGATGGTCTGTAAGAAGCCAATCCTGAGGACCGGCGACGGAGCCGCCCGCGCATGCATCTCGATCGCGAGGGGATATCCGCCGCCCGCGACTTCGAGCAACATCACGGCTATGACCAATCCACCGATTAGGGCGACATGCCTCGACCTCATCCAGGCCCTCCCCGCGTTTCGGGACACCGAAGTCCCATCCCACCAAGGATAGGAGGACTTGCATAAAAGGCTAGCGACAACCCCACGCTCAATATCAGGCACGGAGGAGGACCGAAATCGACGGATGCCGGCGCAGAGTCGACGCATGATTCGGACCCCGATGCCCGCACGATACCAAGCAAAAGGCTTTGAGCCGCTGGGTTTTGGGGCTGGCGAACACCTTGGAGACCGCAACCGCCGTGGCGGACCAGGCCGACGACACGCGGATGACGTTCTGGGAGCACATCGACGAGCTTCGGCGCCGCCTGAAGGTCGTCATCCTGGTCATCATCGTCCTCTGGGTCCTCTTCATGACCTTTCGCTTCGAATGGATTAGCGTCGGTCCAATCTCCCTCCCCCTCCTCTACCCCGCGTTCGCGGCGGACCAGGTCCCCGTAGCCAACCAGTTCTTCCTCATCATCCTGGACTACCTCAAGCCGAGCTACGTCCAGGAGACCGCCCTGGCCCCCTGGGACGGGGTGCTCGTCCAGATCAAGATCGCGATGTTCCTCGCGTTCGTGGTCGGCTTCCCCGTGATCGCGTACGAGTTCGGGGGCTTCATCTCCCCGGCCCTCAAGCCCTCGGAGAAGCGGCTCGTCATGCGCATGACCGTGCCGGTCGTCCTCCTCTTCTTCTCCGGGGTCCTCCTGGACTACTTCCTCCTCCTGCCCTGGACGATCAACTTCCTGTACACGGCGCAGACGAACATGGGGATCAAGCTCTACCTCCTGCCGATCGACAGCTTCGTCAGCTTCGTGACGATCCACCTCATCGCGTTCGGCCTCGCGTTCCAGCTGCCCGTCGTCATGTACTCCCTCTCCGCGGTGGGGATCATCAAGGCGGAGTTCTGGAAGAAGTACTGGCGGTACGTGACCGTTGCGGTGTTCGTCATTGCGGCGATCATCACTCCGGATCCGAGCGGGGTGACGATGCTCGTCGTGGGCACGATCATGATGGCCCTGTACGGGGTCGGCTACCTCGCATCGAAACGCGCCGAGCGCAAGCGCGAGGCCGCCCTGCGATACGGCGACGCGCCGCCCTGAGAAGGATGCGTGGGCCAGGATTCGAACCTGGGAACCCCTGCGGGAAGGGATCTTGAGTCCCTCGCCTTTGACCAGGCTTGGCTACCCACGCATCGGGGCGCGGAGCGTGCCCTCCTCGTATAACCTTTCCCGCGCGGCGGAGACCATACGAAGCGTTTTTCTCGCCCTTCCCCCATGGCCTTGGCGGGGTCGTACCTTGGTCCAGTACTTCTCGAAGGAGTTCTTCGACGAGCTCGCGAACGCCCTCAACGTCGATGCGGAATGGATGAAGAAGGCCGCGCCTCTGACCTTCAAGGCCATCATCACGATCACGGACCGTGGCCAGTCCCACCTCCTCGACTGCGTGAACGGCAAGGTGACCGCGAGCCAGGTCGCGCCGGACATCCCTGCGGACTTCAAGTTCGACGGCCCGTACGATTCGTGGGTCATCCTGGGCAAGGGCGAAAAGGACTTCCAGTCCCTCGTCATGAGCGGGAAGGTGAAGTTCCGCGGCTCGATGCCGAAGGTGATGGGGATGATGAGCCAGTGGAACCGGCTCATCAAGATCGCCCAGCAGCTCCCCAAGGAGTTCTGACCTCCGCCCGCCGCCGCTGCCTCCGGGGATCGGAGGCATCCGAAGACTCGTCCGTTCAAACGGTTAAATAGCCTGGGGCCCATTTCGCCGGCGCACCGGGGTACGGGGAGAGACCATGGTCGATTTTGAGCTCACGGAAGAGCAGAAGCTCATGCAGAAGACCGCCCACGAGTTCGCGGAGAAGGAGATGCGCCCGATTGCCCTCGAGTATGACAAGAAGGGCGAGATGCCCTGGGACGTCGTGAAGAAGGCGCACGAGATCGGGCTCGACACGGCGTTCATCCCGGAGGAGTACGGCGGCGGCGGGATCACGTCCACGCTCACGCACTGCATCGTCATGGAGGAGCTCAACTGGGGCTGCGCCGGCATCGCAACGGGCCTCCTCGGCGCCGGCCTCGCCTACCTGCCCATCATCCACATGGGGACGGACGAGCAGAAGAAGCGATTCCTCCCGCGCTTCACAGGCGCGGAGCCGCGGTTCGGCGCGCTCTGCCTGACGGAGCCGGACGCGGGGTCGGACAACCAGGCGATCTCGACCACCGCGGTGAAGGAGGGCAACGAGTGGGTGCTGAACGGCGTCAAGCGGTTCATCACGAACGGCGGGATCGCCGACGTCCACGTGGTCTTCGCGACGATCGACAAGAGCCTGCGGTTCATGGGGGTCCGGGGCTTCGTCGTCGAGCACGGCAACCCCGGGCTGAAGGAGGGGAAGGTCGAGGACAAGATGGGCGTCCGGGCCAGCCACACCTCGGAGGTCATCCTGGACAACT
The DNA here is from genome assembly GCA_021788795.1 of Thermoplasmata archaeon. Lineage (GTDB taxonomy): Archaea > Thermoplasmatota > Thermoplasmata > RBG-16-68-12 > RBG-16-68-12 > RBG-16-68-12. The sequence continues at coordinate 5,328 of JAJYKG010000157.1, forward strand.
GCCGCATCCCCGCGGACAACATGCTGGGCTCCGAGGAGGGCACGGGCTTCTATGGCGCCATGAAGACCCTCGAGTCCTCGCGGCCCCTGGTCGCCGCCGGCGCCGTCGGCATCGCGCGGGCCGCGTAC
>JAJYKG010000158.1 GCA_021788795.1 Thermoplasmata archaeon
TGGTACGACAACATGCCCGTGGACATGCCGAGGGCCCGCCCGATGCGGCGGAGGTGGACGCCGGGGTTCGCGAGCAGGTAGTCATAGATCCGGCGGCGGCTCTCGAGTTCGAGTCCTTCGGTCATTGCTTCACCTGAGCAGGGCGAGATACAGGGACACGAGGACGGCCAGGTTGAGCCCGACCCATTCCGTGCCGACGGAGGAGGTCCAGGACAGGGCCATCTCCGCGACGAGCCAGAGCCCCTCGACGAGGAAGATCCCGAACGCCGCGGCCAGGAGGAGGAACCGCCGCTCGCGGTGCCTCGCGTACGACTTCACCGAGACCGCCGCGAGAATCGCGGCGAACCCGACGAAGGCCACCCGGACGAACGCGTCGAGAGGGCCCATGCAGGCCATTGAATAGAATCGCCGGGTAAAAGGGTTTTTCGTACAGCGGTCGAAGGTCGGTCGTGACCCTACGGATGCGTTGGAGGTCGACAAGTTCGACGGTTGTACCAACCTTTCCCGGAGCCGCACCAAAATACATTTAGGGCCGGAAGGCCGCTCCTGGTATGGATGAGGAAAGGGTGGGGCGCTCTCCGCCGCTTCCGCAGAGCGGCCGTGGCGCTCGTCGCGCTAGCTCTCCTTCCCGTCGCGTTGGCCGCGGCGTCGGCCCTCCCCGGGACCTCGGCCGGGCCGGCCGCGGCCGCCAGCGGGCTCGTCGCGCAGGACGTGAACCTCCCCTATGTCGAGGCGCTGCAACGGAGCCAGCAGAGCGAGCTCTTCGCGCCTTTCCTGTGGAACGGGCATTCGGTCACGGGCCCGTTCGTCACCTTCGACTTCTCCCCCGAGACCGGCCGGATCGTCGGCCTCTTCGCGGTGAACGAGACCGAGGCCGATCTCCTCGTGGACTCGATGCAGTTGGTCGGCTTCACGCCGACCACGAACCCGCAGGCCGCCGGTTCCACGTTCGTTGCCAATGGCTTCGGCGTCACGCTCGTGTCTCACGACGAGCCCACGGCCCTCCTGGAGGTCAAGACGACGGGCGAGCCGCGGACCGTGACGTTCAGCTTCCCCACGAACACGTCGGACCTCCAGCTCTCCCAGGCGATGATCTGGCCCCGGTCGAGCCTCTCCTTCTCCGTCGGGGGCAGCGACGGCCGGATCATCGTGGGCCGGGGCGCGCTGGCGGTGAACGGCACGACCGTCACGGCCAAGCTCTCGGCGGACGACTACCTCGCCTTCCGGGCGGTCCCCTCCTTCACGGAGCATGCCGCGGAGCGGAACGCGGTCCTCGACGCCTTCGCCTCGGGCCGCCTCGCCGCCGAGTACGACCTCGTCGCAATGAGCAACGGCGGCTGGCTGGAGAACGAGGCGGAGTACCAGCCCACGCTCAAGATGGCGGGCAGCGGGATCGGCTTCGGCACGGCCTCGGTCAGCCTGAGCTCGTCGGAGACCCGGGAGGGCCTCGTGCTCCTCGCCTTCGACCCCCAGACGATGCCCGCGGGTGCGGGGCACCAGATCGTCGTCCGGGACAACGGCGCGCCGATCTCGGAGACCTCCAGCCCGCTGGCCTCCCTGTACGCGTCGGCGGGATACTCCGAGCAGGCTTCCTTCGCCCGACTCCCGATGAACGCGACGGTCCTCGTGGTCTACCTCCCGTCCCTCAGCGCGTCCACCCTGACCGTGAACAGCGTGCCCCTGACCTCCACCGGCCTGGACACGGGCACCCTGCTCGCGATGGTGGCCGCCATCTTCGTCGTCTCCGTCGCGGCCGCGGTCATGTTCCGTCCGCGGCGCGATTGAGCGGCGAGTTTTCTTATACCGGACCCGTCATCGCCGGGCGCGATGCCGGAGAAGAAGGAGGTCTGCGGCGTGGCCGGTTGCGGGCAGGACGCCGTGCGGTCCGTCGCCCTGGACAAGGCCAAGGACATCCTCACCGGGAAGTCGCTCACGGCGGACTTCCGGCGCGTGCACCTCTGCCGCGAGCATTACCGCACGTTCCGGAAGGCGACGAAGAAGGACCGGGAACTCGAGCGCCTCGGCTGGTGAGCGAACCGCGGGGGGCCGTCGAGACGTGACCTCGTGGGTCCGCGCCCGCGCCCCATCAACTTCCTGACCAACGCGGCGGCCTCCGCGGCCGGGCGGTTCACATCGTGGGCCCCATCGCCGGCGGATTCCTCGCGAGCCTCGGCTACGACCTCACGTTCGACGCGGCCGCGGGCATGGCGCTCGCGGCACTCGTGGACTTCGTGGCCACGGCCCCTCCGAGGGTGCCGCGGCCCGTCCGACCCGCACCGGGCGCGGGCTAGGCCTCGATGCGGCCACCGCGCAGCCGGACCACAGCGTCGCCGAGGGCGACGGACTCCTCCTGGTGGCTGACGTGGAGGACCGTGATGCCTCGCTCCGCGGCGATGGCCCTCACGGAGGACGCGATGGCACCGCGGTCCGCGACGTCAATCGAGGCGTAGGGTTCGTCGAGCAGGAGGACCCTGGGTCTGGAGACGAGGGCGCGGGCAATCTCCGCACGGCGGGATTGGCCGGTGCTCAGCTGGCCAGGCCGCCTCCCGGCCAGGGAACGGATTCCGAGGAGGTCGAGAGCGGCATCAATCTCCTCCCCCGGGACTGATCCGTGGCGCCGTGGGAAGCCGACGTTCTCGGCGACCGTGAGATGGGGGAAGAGCATGGGCTCCGCGAATACGAAGGCGGCTTCCCGCGCCTCGGGCGGTTTCGGCCCCGCGTCCTCCCCGTCGAGGCGGAGCCTACCCGCGTCCGGGGAGAGGAAGCCGGCGACCAGGTACAGGAGCGTGGTCTTCCCCGCGCCGTTCGGACCGACGAGCACGAGGTACTCCCCCGAGGCCACGCGGAGGTCGAGCGGGCCGAGCTCGAACGCCCCGCGGCGCTTCCTCACGCCGTCGAAGTGGATGTCCATGGACGCGCCTTGACCATCTGGAGCAGGACGAGCGGGATCAGCGAGACGAGGAGGAACGCGCCGGCGTAGCCCAAGACCACGCCGAGGCCCTCGGACTGGTAGAGGGCCCAGAGAAAGTTGGAGGCGGGCATCACCGTACCGAGGAACGGCAGGCCCAGGAGGAAGTACGCGAGGACCGCGATGGAACCGAACTCGCTCACGGCCCGCGCCCACGTCAAGAGGAACGACTCCAGGATGGGGCCGCGGAGGTTCGGGACGACGACCCGGGCGAAGGTCTCCCCGGGCCCGGCCCCGAGGGACCGGGCCGCGAGCTCGAGGCGCGGGTCCAGCTTCGCGACGCTCTCCTTGACGCCCGAGACGAAGTAGGGGGAGGAGACGAAGAAGAACGCGAGGGTGAGCCCCAGGAACGTGTCCACCACGGGGACGGGACCGAGGATCGCGTAGAGGGGCGAGAGGGGCGAGAACATGAGGAGGAGGGCGATGCCCGCGACGAGGTGCGGCACCGTGAGCGGGGCGAGGACGGCCGCCTCGACGACCGCGCCGAGCCGACCGGGGAGCAGGCCCCGGGCGAGCGCGTAGGCCGACGGCGTGCCCAGGAGGACTGCGAGGGCTGCGGCCAGCCCGGCCCCCGCAAACGTCACGAGGACGGACGCCAGGAAGGCGGGGTCCTGGAACGCCGCCAGGAGGCCGTGCCCTGCGGACAGGCCCAGGAGGACCGCGAGGGGGACCAGCAGGACGAGGAGCAAGACCGCGAGCGGGACCGCGAAGACGAGCGGGAGCCGGCGTGGACGGGACATGCTACACGCCCTCCTGCAGGAGCGAGGAGCCGAGCACGTCCCGCAAGGTCGGCTCCAAGCTCGTCGCGTTCCCGGAGAACTGGGCGGGGGCCAGGAAGGCGAGGCTCATCCCCTCCATCACGGCGCGGCCCTGGGGGGACAGGAGGTACAGGATGACGCGGGCGGCGTCCGCGGGGTCGGGAGCGTCCGCAGGGATCGTCGCGGCGAGGACGATGGGCGCACCGTGCAGCGTCGTGGTGCCGCCCGAGGACGTGACGTTCACGGAGGCCCGGGCGTAGAACGCGGACTCGTTCACGTCGCCCAGGTCGACCTGCGACGCGAGGCGGACGTAGGGGATGCTCGCGCCTTCCGCCGCGGACAGGTAGAGGGCCAGGTCGTAGTCGATCGACCCGGACTGGATGTAGCTGAAGAGCTGGCTCCCCGCACCCACGGTCACGACGCGGCCGGCCTGCTGGGCGGCCCTGAGGAGGGCGGTGTAGTGGCCCGCGTCGCCGTAGAAGAGGAGGCCCGCGAGCTGGAGCTCCATGAGGACGCGGTAGCCCTCGGGATCCGTGTTCGGGTCGCTCACCCCAATCTTGCCGCCGCTGGAGAAGACGTGGTCGAGGAGTTCGCGCGTCACGTTGAGCGCTCCGGCCTGGTTCCCCGCGGCCAGGTCCGCGGACATCGAGGCCGACCAGTTCGCCAGGAGCGACGCGGACGAGGAGTACGTGGAGTAGCCCACGACCATGTGGTCCCGGGCCAGCGCGATGTACCAGTCCGCGAGGTCCGGGTAGAGGACCGCCTGGATGACCGCCGGGTCCACGCTCAGGAACAGGCTGTAGGTGCCGCGGACCAGGGCGATCTGCCGCGCGCCCGCGAGCGATCCCTCGACGAGGTAGTTCGCCTGCACGCCGGCGCCCTGCGCCGCGGCCGTGGCCAGTTTCGCGTACAGGGATGCTGCGACCCCGAGGAGCTCCGGGGACGCCGGTGACGCCGGGGAGGCGGTGAGACGGCCGAGGGCGAACCCCGACCCCGCGGCGGCGAGAACCGCGGCCAGGACGATCACGAGAGACCTGGACTTCCCGAAGGCCATGGCGGGGTCTCGTTATGTACACGCGTACATAACGTTTAGCCTTTTGGGCTGACCGAATGATGCCGGACGGCCGCCGTCGTGCGCTTCGCGAGCATGACCTCCGTCGACTTGACCAGGGCCTCGACCGTGTCCCCGGGCCGGAGGTCGAGATCGTCCGCGGCCTCCCGCGTGATCAGGGCGGACAGGCGGACAGGGCCCCGGACCTCGAGGATGACCCGCGCGGCCGCCCGGTCCCGCCCGACGGACCGCACCGTGCCCCGGAGGCGGTTGCGGGTGCTCAACTTGAGCCCCACGTCCTCCCAGAAAGCCTCGTCCCGGACGACGACCTCGAGACCCCCCGACACGCGGCGGTAGTCCGCGAGCAGCCGCACGCCCTCCGGCGTGAGGGACGCGCGCCCCCCGCCGCCGCGGCCGCCGCGCATGGAGCGGACGAGGGGCCGCCCGGTCGCCGCCTCGAGCCGCCGGATCGTCGTCCACAGGTGCTTGTAGGAGACATGCAGCGAACGGGCGGCGGTGGTCAGGGAGCCATGGTCCCGGATGGCCTCGAGGGCGCGCACCTGCTCCGGGCGGACCGAGCGCCCGCTCCCCTCGAGGAGGAGCGCGGCCGTCGGACGGAGTCGGGGCATGGGCCTCGGCGCTCGGATGTCCGTCGCCCG
>JAJYKG010000002.1 GCA_021788795.1 Thermoplasmata archaeon
GGGGGAGGATCCCGCCATGTGGGCACGCCATCCGGGGGGTCGCGGGATAATCTTTTTGACAACGCGATGTCAACGCATCAGGGCGCGTGCCGCGACCGGGCCGCCCAGGCGTCGAAGTGGAAGGCCGCAGCGATGAGGACGAAGCCGATCGCGACGACGAGCAGGTCCGCGGCGAGCCGGGCGTTCCGGAGGGCACCCACGGGATCCGCGAGGGAGCCGCTCCCCGCGGAGAAGGCCATCGCAATGACCGCGCCGCATCCCACCCCGGCCACGACGGCCATGCGCTCCGAGGCGAGCTCCCGCGCCGCGTACACGAGGCCGACCGCGGCGATCGCGGACGGCGGTCCCCAGAAGAAGGGGATTGCCGGGAGGACGACGAGGGAGGTCGGCGCGGCGAAGGGCGGCTCGGGGAACGTCAGGAGGACGTAGGCGGCGGTGACGCCCGCGGAGACCGGCAGGACGACGAGCAGGGAGGCGATCAGGGAGAGGCGCGCGGAGAGCCCGGACTCGCTCAGGGGGAACGCGCGGCTCAGGACGACCGCGCCGTAGGCGCCCGCACTGAGGCCGAGGACCTGCATGAGCGCGCCGAGGATGAGTGCGGTCACACCGCCGATGTAGGAGGGGAGCAGGAGGAAAGCCTCGGCGGCCGCGAGGAGGAGCGTCCCGAGGGCCAGGAACCACGCGGCCAGGAGGAACCGCCGCCGCGCCGCCAGCCGGACGGTCTCGAGGGTTCGCCCCGCGGGGGCGAGGGGGATCGTCACGCCTCCCGCATGGGCGCGCGCTCACTTAAGCGTGGCCGGATTCGGCGGGAACCTTAATACCGGTCGCCCTCATGCGTGCCGCGCCATGGCGGTCCGCGTCTACAACACGCTCACCCGGGAGAAGGAGGACTTCGTCCCCCTCCATGGGCGGCGCGTGTCCATGTTCGTCTGCGGCCTCACGCCGCAGGACGTGACCCACCTGGGCCACGCGAAGACCTACATCATGTTCGACGTGGTCGCGCGGTTCCTGCGGCACAAGGGCTACCACGTCTTCTACCTGCAGAACGTCACGGACATCGAGGACCGGATCATCAAGAAGATGCGGGAGACGGGGCGGGACTGGAAGGAGATCGTCGCGGCGAACTTCGCGTCCTACCTGGACGTCATGGGGACGCTCGGGTGCGATTCCGTGGACGTGTACGCGTACGCGACGGACTACGTGCCCGAGATCCGGGACCAGATCCGGGGGCTCCTGGACAAGGGCTACGCCTACGTTTCGGAGGACGGCAGCGTCTACTACGACACGACGAAGTTCAAGGACTGGGGCAAGCTCAGCGGGCAGAAGGTCGAGGAGCACATCGCCGGGGCGCGGATCGAGGTGGATGAGAAGAAGCGCGACCCCGCGGACTTCGCGCTCTGGAAGGCCCAGAAGCCCGGGGAGCCGGCGTGGGACAGCCCGTGGGGCAAGGGCCGCCCGGGATGGCACATCGAGGACACGGCAATCACGATCCAACATTTCGGGCCGCAGTACGACCTCCACGGCGGCGGGATCGAGCTCGCCTTCCCGCACCACGAGGCGGAGCTCGCCCAGGCGGAGGCCTTCACCGGCGTTACGCCGTTCGTGAAGTACTGGATGCACCCCGGCATGCTCATGATCCGCGGCGAGGAGATGCACAAGTCCCTGGGGAACTTCTGGGCCGTCAGCGACGCCCTGGCACGCTGGCCGCCGGAGGTCCTCCGCTTCTTCTTCCTCAACGCGCACTACCGGTCCCCTCTGGACTTCTCGCCCGAGGGGCTCGACGAGGCGTCCCGCTCGTACGGCCGCCTGCGGGAGACCCTGCGGAGCGTGGAGGCGGAGCGGCGGCGCGCGTCGACGGAAGGGAAGGGAGACGCGGACCTGCGCGGGGCGACGCGCAGGGCCCTCGAGGCCTTTGACGCCGCGATGTCCGACGACTTCAACACGCGGGAGGCGCTGGCCGCGGTCTTCGACTACGCGCGCGAGGTGAACCGCGCAATCGGACTGGGCGCGGGTCGCGGAGCGCTCGACGAGGTCGCGGGCGCGTTCGACGCGTTCGGCGACGTGCTCGGCCTCTTCGCCCGCGGCGAGACGGGCGTGGCGCTCACGGAAGGCCTCGTGGACCTGCTCGTCGGGCTGCGCGAGGATGCGCGGAAGCGCAAGGATTTCGCGACGGCGGACCGCATCCGCGAGGCGCTCGGCGCCCTCGGCATCGCGCTCGAGGACGGCCGCGATGGGGCGCGGTGGAAGCGGCGGTGAGGGGCGCCCGGGCGGTCGGCGGGAGCAAGGGCCAACGGGGTCTCGGACGTGAGAACATCCGGGGTTCCCGGACCGTGCTAAAGTATTTAAGCAGACAGCCCGAGAACCGAGCTCCGCCGGAACCCCGTTCCACTCCATACAAACGACCTGGATACGTTTATAAAGGCCCTCCGCTTACTCTTCGCGTCACTCGGGATGGGGTGTAGAGAGCCTCAGAAGTCGACGCTTGGCAGGTTGAGAAATAGATGGCAGAAGAGAGAACCGAACCGACCCCGACGCCTCAAGTCAGCGAGGTCTACCTCTCCGACCAGATCCAAGTCCTGGAGGGGCTTCAGGCCGTCCGAAAGCGGCCCGCGATGTACATCGGCAGCGTGGACGAACGCGGGCTGCACCACCTCGTCCACGAGGTCGTCGACAACTCGATCGACGAGGCGATGGCGGGCTTCTGCAAGAACATCCAGGTCAGCCTCAACCCCGACGGCTCCGTGACCGTGGCCGACGATGGCCGCGGCATCCCGGTCGACGTCCATCCGAAGTACGGCGTGCCCGGCGTCGAGCTCGTCACGTCGCGGATGCACAGCGGCGGGAAGTTCGAGCACAAGATGTACCGCGTCTCCGGCGGCCTGCACGGGGTCGGCCTGTCCGTGGTCAACAGCCTGAGCGAGTGGTTCGAGGTCCGCATCCACCGCGACGGCAAGGAGTACCGCATGCGGTATGCCCGCGGCCAGAAAGCCGAGGACCTCCAGGTGACCGGGGCCGCCGAGGGCACGGGCACGATCATCACGTTCAAGCCGGACAGCCAGATCTTCGAGACGATCGCGTTCGATTACGACACCCTCGCAGCGCGCCTGCGGGAGCTCGCCTTCCTGAACGCAGGCCTGCAGATCCTCATCGTGGACAAGGAGCACGGCCGCGGCGACGTCTTCCAGTTCCAGGGCGGCATCAAGGAGTACGTGAAGTGGATCAACCGCGCGAAGACGCCGCTCCACCCGGACCCGATCTACCTCGCGAAACAGTCGGACGGCGTGCAGCTCGAGGTCGCGATGCAGTACCACGACGGCTACAACGAGTCCATCTTCACCTTCGTCAACAACATCGACACGAAGGAAGGCGGCACGCACCTCATCGGCTTCAAGTCCGGGCTCGCCCGGGCGTTCATCAACTACGCGAAGGAGAACAAGTACCTGAAGGGGGACGACAGCCTCGAGGGCGACGACGTCCGCGAGGGCCTGACCGCAATCCTGAGCCTCAAGATCCCCGACCCGCAGTTCGAGGGTCAGACGAAGATGAAGCTCGGGAACTCCGAGGTCAAGGGCATCGTCGAGTCCGGCATGTACGAGAAGCTCACGGAGTTCTTCCTGGAGAACCCCAGGGTCGCGGAGGTGTGCATCCAGAAGGCCGTCCTCGCCTCCCAGGCCCGCGAGGCCGCCCGGAAGGCCCGGGAGCTCACGCGGCGCAAGGGGCTCTTGGATGGCTTCAACCTCCCCGGGAAGCTCGCGGACTGCCAAGAACGCGACCCCGCGAAGGCCGAGCTGTTCATCGTGGAGGGGAACTCCGCCGGCGGGAGCTGCAAGCAGGGGCGGCGACGCGAGTTCCAGGCTGTGCTCCCGCTCCGCGGCAAGATCCTGAACGTGGAGAAGGCACGCCTCGACCAGATGCTCAAGAACGAGGGCATCCGGACCCTGATCCAAGCGATTGGCGCGGGGGTGGGCGAGGAGTTCGACGTCAGCCGGGTGCGCTATCACCGGATTATCACGGCGGCCGATGCGGACGTGGACGGGCAGCACATCACGACGCTTCTGCTCACGCTCTTCTTCCGCTACATGCGGCCGATGATCGAGGCGGGCTACGTCTACATCTCGCAGCCGCCCCTCTACAAGATCCGGAAGGGCAAGGACCTCTACTACGCCTACTCCGAGCGGGAACGCGAGGAGCTGGGCAAGCGGCTCGGCGACAAGGGCATCGTGTACCAGCGGTTCAAGGGCCTCGGCGAGATGAACGCGGACGAGCTCTGGGAGACCACGATGGACCCGGACCGCCGCATGCTCAAACAGGTCACGATCGAGGACGCCGCATCCGCGGACGCGTTGTTCTCGATCCTCATGGGCGAGGCCGTGGAGCCGCGCCGCCAGTACATCCAGGACCACGCGAAGGAAGTCGTGAACCTGGACATCTAGGGTGACGGATGCCGGACGAGGACACGCCACAACCGCCCGTACGGCGGGTCGTCCCGCAGCCGATCGAGGACGAGATGCAGCGGTCCTACATCGACTACGCCGTCTCCGTCATCGTGTCCCGCGCGATCCCGGACGCCCGGGACGGGCTCAAGCCGGTCCAACGGCGCATCCTGCATGGGATGAACGAGCTCGGCATGAGCTCCGGCGGCCAGTACAAGAAGGCCGCGCGCGTCGTCGGCGAGATCCTCGGGAAGTACCATCCCCACGGCGACATCGCGATCTACGACACGGTCGCGCGAATGGTCCAGGACTTCTCCCTCCGATACCCGCTCATCGACGGCCAGGGGAACTGGGGGAGCACCGAGGACGAGCCGGCGGCGATGCGGTACACGGAGTGCCGCCTCGCGAAGACCGCCGAGGCCATGCTCGAGGACATCGAGAAGGACACCGTCAACTGGATGGACAACTTCGACGGGACGCTCAAGGAGCCCCTCGTCCTCCCCTCCAAGTTCCCCAACCTGCTCGTGAACGGCTCGAGCGGCATCGCCGTCGGCATGGCGACGAACATGCCGCCCCACAACCTCGGCGAGGTCGTGGACGCGCTCACCCTCCTCATCGACCGCCCTGACGCGGAGCTCCACGACCTCTTCGACCCCGAGAAGGGGCCCATCCGAGGCCCCGACTTCCCGACGGGCGGCATCCTGTACGGCGTCGAGGGCGTGGCGGAGGCGTACCGCACGGGGCGGGGCCTCATCACGATCCGCGCCCGGGCGGAGTTCGAGGAGGCGGGCCATGACAAGGTCCGCATCGTAATCACCGAGATCCCGTACATGGTGAACAAGTCCGCCCTCGTCGAGTCCATCGCGCTCCTCGTGAAGTCGAAGAAGATCGACGGCGTCACGGACCTCCGGGACGAGAGCGACCGCGAGGGCATGCGGATCGTCCTCGAGCTCAAGCGCGACGCCATCGAGGATGTCGTGCTGAACCAGCTCTACCACCACACCCAGATGGAGACCACCTTCGGCGTGATCAACCTCGCCCTCGTGGACGGCAAGCCGAAGTACCTCGCGCTCAAGGAAGAGCTCCAGGTCTACATCGACCACCGCGTCGCGATCGTGCGACGCCGCACGGAATTCGACCTGCGGAAGGCGCGGGAGCGCCTGCACATCGTGGAGGGCCTCATCACCGCGGTCGACCACCTGGACGAGGTCATCCGCCTCATCCGCCACTCGCAGACGGTCGACGAAGCGCGCGCGGGGCTCATGAGCCGCTACCTCCTCAGCGAGGCCCAGGCGAACGCGATCCTCTCGATGACGCTGCGGCAGCTGACCGGGCTCGAGATCGAGAAGCTCCGGCAGGAGCAGCGCGACCTCACCGCGAAGATCGAGGCGCTCGAGACCATCCTCGCCTCCCGCGAGCGCATCCTCGGCATCATCAAGCAGGAGCTCGCGGAGCTCAGGGACAAGTTCGGCGACGCGCGGCGCACGTCCATCGAGACGCAGGCCTCGGACATGGAGATCGAGGACCTGATTCCCGAGGAGGACGTCGTCGTCACGATCACCAACACGGGCTACATCAAGCGCATCCCCGTGGCCACGTACCGCACGCAGAGGCGCGGTGGGAAGGGTGTCACGGGCATGGAGACGAAGGAGGAGGACTTCGTCGTCAACCTCTTCACCGCGTCCACGCACGACTTCATCCTGTTCTTCTCGAGCCGAGGCCAGTGCTACTGGCTCAAGACGTACAAGATCCCCGTGGGCTCGCGGTACGCGAAGGGGAAGCCCATCGTGAACCTGCTCCCGAGGCTGGAGCCCACCGAGAAGGTCCTCGACATGATCGCGGTGCGGGACTTCGACCCCCTGCGGACGATCGCCTTCGCGACGAAGCTGGGGCGGATCAAGCAGACCCGGCTCGACGCCTTCCAGCGGCCGAACATCCGCGGCATCCGGGCGATCGAGCTCAACGAGGGCGACGAGCTCGTCGAGGCGCGCATCGCGGACGGCGACGAGGAGGTCATCCTAGCGAGCGCGGGCGGCTACGCGAACCGCTTCGTCCTCAAGGAGGTCCGGTCGATGGGGCGGACCGCGGCGGGCGTCCGCGGCATGCGGCTCCGCAAGGACGACCGTGTGGTCTCCATGGCCCTCGTGAAGAGCGAGGAGACGGAGCTGCTCACGATCCTCGCGGCGGGGCTCGGCAAGCGGACGAAGGTGAAGGAGTACCGCAAGACGCGCCGCGGCAGCCAGGGCGTGGTCACGACGAGCATGAGGGTCGCGAGGAGCCCCGTGGTGGGCGTCCTCGAGGTGGATTCCGGGGACGAGATCCTCGTGACCACCGTGGGCGGCGTGGTCATCCGCTGCCCGGTGGACGACATCCGGGAGACGGGGCGAGCGGCGAAGGGCGTCCGGATCCAGCGGCTCGCCGAAGGGGACCGGGTTTCCGCGGTGGTCCGGCTCGTGACCCCCCAGGAGGAGGACGCCGCGGCGGAGGCGAGGGCATCCCCGGCGCCGACCGGCGATGCGCCGAGGCCGCCCGAGGACGAGCGTTGAGCTACCCCGGCCACGTCACCGAAATCCCGAGCCCGGGCTTGTTCGGCGCGACCAGGTGTCCGTTCTTGAAGGCGAGGCCCGAGGACGGGTCCGACGCGAGGTTGAAGTGGGAGTCCAGGTCGAGCCACCGGACGTTCGGCGAGGCGAGGGCGAAGTGCAAGCCCGCGGCGACGGACAGCTGCGGCTCGCCCATGCAACCCACCATGGTCGGATACCCGGCGGACGAGCAGATCGTGTCCACCTCCATGGCCCGCGCGATCCCGCCGTGCTTCATCAGCTTCAGGTTCACCATCTTCGCGGCGTTCCCCCAGCGCACCTTCTTGGCGTCGTTGGGCGTGAGGACCATCTCGTCCGCCATGATGGGGATCGGCGAGGACTCGGTGAGGACCCGCATGCCCTCCAGGTCCGTGGCGGGGATGGGCTGCTCGAAGAAGGCGATGTTGAGGTCCTTCGCGGACCGTGCAAATTGGAGGGCCTGGCCCCAGGTGTAGCCCTCGTTCCCGTCGATCCGGATCTCGACCTTGCTGCCCGCCGCGGCCCGGATCGCGCGCAGCCGCTCCAAATCGCCCGGGGGGTCCGTCCCGATCTTGACCTTGAGCGCGCGGAAGCCCTCCTGGACCCACTGCCGCGCGTGGGCCACGGCGGCCGCGGTCGGCATGATCCCGATCGTGGTGTCCGTGACCATGCGGTCCCGCGTCGCGCCCAGGTAGCGGCAGAGGGACACGCCGGCGACCTGGGCCGCGAGGTCGAACACGGCCATGTCCACCGCGGCCTTCGCCGCGGGGTTGCCCGGGACGAGCTTGTCCATCCGGTCCGCGATCTCCTGCGGCTGGTGGAACTCGACGCCCCGGAGCCCCTTCACCAGGGTCTTCATGGTCTCCGTCATCGTGAGGAGGGTCTCGTGGGTCACCTCGCTCGGGGCGCCGCAGCCTTGGCCGACCAGGCCGTCGGAGTGGATGAACACCCAGACGGTCTCGGCGACGTCCGACGAGCCGCGGGCGATCGTGAAGCGCTCCTTGCGCGGGATGTTGAGCGTGGCTGACTCGATGAGTTCGATTTCCATCGCGGACCCGACACACGGACGGAGATATCAAGATAGCCTCGCGGCTCTACGCTCCCGGGCGCCCGGATCTCAGATAACCAAAGTTATCATTGCAATGAGAACAACTTCCGCATAGCTTCTTATAGGAACCACGAGTCGCGCCACCCGGAAGGTCATGGGCTCCGAGGGGGACCGCCGCGCCCGTACACTGCCACCTGTGCCCGACGCCGCAGGGCGGAGCCTCGTCGTGGTGGGCGTCAACCATCGCACCTGCCCCCTGGACGAGCGCGAGCGACTCCTCCGCCGGGCGACGTATGCCCGGCTGCGGCGCGCGGGCGGCGCGTCCCCGCCCTGGGAGGACCTCGTCCTCCTGACGACCTGCAACCGAATCGAGGCCTACGCGGTGACCCCGCGGCCCAGAGAGACCGAGCGGGGCATCCGCGCGGGTCTGGGAATCCCGGAAGCGTCCCGGGAGGTCTACGTCCTCCTCGGGACCGAGGCAGCCTCCCACCTCCTCCGCGTGGCGACCGGGCTCGACTCCCTCGCACAGGGGGAGACCCAGATCGCGGCCCAGATCCGCAAGGCGCCCTCCCAACGCCCGAAGTCCTGGCCGCGTTCCGACGCGCTCGCAGTCCTGTTCGAGCGCGCCTCGCACGCGGCCGCGCGCATCCGGCATTCGGCCGAACTCGACGGCACGGAGGTTTCCGCGAGCCACGCCGCCCTCCGGTTCATCGAGGCCTCGGTCCACCTGCCGCGGCCCACGGTCGCCCTCCTCGGGACGGGCAAGATGGCGAGGATCGCGGCCGCATCCCTCCGGGGCCGCGCGCGGATCTTCGTCGCCAACCGTGATCCCCAGCGCGCCCGCGACGTGGCGCGGGCCCTTGGCGGCCGTGGCGCGGGCCTCGACGCCCTCGATCAGATCCTCGAGCAGGCGGACATCGTCCTCGCCGCCACGGCGTCGCGCAAGCCCCTCATCACTGCCCCTCGTCTGCGGCACATCGTCGCCCAGAGGGAGGGGCGTCCCCTCTGGATCGTCGACCTCGGGTTCCCGAGGAACATCGCCCCCGCCTGCCGCGGCGTGCGGGGCGTCACCCTCGTGGACATCGACGGCCTCGCGCCCTGGGGCGCCCAGCCGCTCCCCCCCGCCGCCCTCGCGCGCGCGGAGGCCCACCTCCGCTCCGAGGCCGAGCGCCTCGTGGGCCTCCTCCGGGCCTCTTCCGAGGAGGAGATCGCCTCCCTCCGGAAGAGCGCGGAGGAGATCCGACGCCGTGAGGTCGAGGAGGCCCTCGCCCGCCTCCCCGGGCTCACGGACGCGGACCGCGCCGTGGTCGACAAGCTCGCGACGCGCCTCGTGAACCGGCTCCTTCACGGCCCCACGGAGCTCCTGCGGTCCTCGCCCGAGGCCGTCCGCGCGGAGCTCGTCCAGGGCCTCCTCCGCGGGATCGGGGGCGAGACGCGATGACGGCGCCCCTCCGCGTCGGCACGCGGGGGAGCCCGCTCGCCCTCGCCCAGACCGAGGAGGCTCTCGCCCGCCTGCGGGCGGCCCATCCGGACCTCGCGTTCGAGACGGTCGAGATCCAGACCCACGGGGACGAGGAGTACCGGGAGGACCTGGGCACGCCCCTGGACGGCAAGCGCGCGTTCACGAAGCGGATCGAGGAGGCTCTCTTGGACGGCCGCGTCGACTTCGCGGTGCACAGCCTCAAGGACGTGCCGGCCGACCTGGACCCCGCCCTCGAGATCGCCGCGGTGCCCGAGCGTGCGGACCCGCGGGACGTGCTCGTGGCCAACGACGGGCTCTCCCTGCACCACATGCCGCCGGGCGCCCGGATCGGCACGAGCAGCCTCCGGCGGAAGGCGCAGCTCCTCGCGGAGTGGCCGCGGCTCGAGATCGTCGAACTGCACGGCAACGTGGGCACGCGCCTCCGCCGCCTCGACGCGAAGGCGTTCGACGGGGTGGTCGTCGCCGCCGCCGGGCTGGGCCGCCTCGGGGTCGGAGACCGCCGCCCGGTGCCCCTGCCGCCGGAGGTCCTGACGCCGGCGCCCGGCCAGGGGGCGCTCGCCCTCGAATGCCGCGCGTCCAACGCCACGATCCACGATCTCCTCCGGTCAATCGAGGACCGCACCGCGCGCGCGGAGACCGATGCGGAGCGAGCCCTGAGCGCCCGCCTCGGGGGCGGCTGCAACGTCCCCTTCGGCGCCCTCGCCACGCTGGAGCAGGGGTTCCTGACGCTCCGCGCGGTCGTGGCGTCCCCGGACGGGCGGCGCATCGCCCGCGCGGCGGCCCAGGCGCCCGCGGAGTCCCACCGGGAGACCGTGGACCGCGTCGCGGCGCGGCTCCTGGAGAGCGGCGCGGAGGAAATCCTCCGGGAGGCGGCGGCTTGAGCGACGAGGGTCCCCTCA
This sequence comes from Thermoplasmata archaeon, assembly GCA_021788795.1. Lineage (GTDB taxonomy): Archaea > Thermoplasmatota > Thermoplasmata > RBG-16-68-12 > RBG-16-68-12 > RBG-16-68-12. The sequence continues at coordinate 10,425 of JAJYKG010000002.1, forward strand.
GCGGTCGCCGCATCCTCGTGGCGGGCTCGGAGGACCGCGTCCCGGCCCTGAGCGACGCGCTCGCCCGCGAGGGCGCATCCGTGATCCCGTTCGCCACCGTTCGCATCACCCCGCCCCCGGATCCCGGTCCCCTGGACGACGCCCTGCGGAACTGGGCCGCCTTCGACTGGGTCGTCTTCACGAGCGCCCACGGCGTCGAGGCCGTCGCGGAGCGGGCGCGGCACCTGCACATCGCCCTCCGCGACACGCGGGCCCGCATCGCCGCGGTGGGGCCGGTCACCCGCGCTGCGCTCCAGCGGAACGGCCTGCCCGCGGATGTCATGCCCCCCGAGTACCTGACCGACGAGATTGCGAAGGTCATGGGCGACGTGGCGGGGAAGCGCGTCCTCCTCCCTCGGTCGCGGATCTCCCGCGAGGCCCTCCCGGAGGCGCTCCGGCACCGCGGCGCCGAGGTCGTCCAGGTGGACGCCTACGACGCGGTTCCGGCCCCGGCGGACCCGGGAGCCGTCGGCAGCGAGCCCATCGACTGCGTCGTGTTCACGAGCCCCTCGTCCGCGGAGAACCTCACGGCGCTGCTGCCGGAAGAGAACCTGGCGAGGCTCCGAGAACGCACGCCGGTCGCGGCCATCGGCCCGGTGACCGCGGAGGCGGCCCGCGAGCTCGGGTTCCGCGTGGAGATCATCGCGAGCGAGCACACGATCGAAGGCCTCGTGAAGAGCCTCGAGGAGCTGAAGAAGCATGGGTGAACTCCAGATCCCCCGCCCGAGGGCCCGACCGCGTCGGCTGCGCCAGAGCGCCGCCCTCCGCTCCCTCGTCCGCGAGACGACGGCGGACGTGGCCCACCTCGTCCAGCCCCTGTTCGTCCGCGAGGACACGTCCATCCCGGCGGACATCCCGTCCATGCCCGGGATCCGACGCTTCACGGTCCCGGAACTGGAGAAGGAGGCGGAGGAGCTCGCGGCCCTCGGCGTGCCCGGGGTAATCCTCTTCGGCCTCCCGACCGACAAGGACCCGCTGGCCCGCGGCGCCTACGACGACCGCGGCATCGCCCAGGAGGCCATCCGCGCCGTCAAGCGCGCCGCGCCCGACCTCGTCGTCATGGGGGACGTCTGCCTGTGCGAGTACACGGACCACGGCCACTGCGGCGTCGTGAAGGACGGCCGCATCGACAACGACGCCTCCCTGGAGCTCCTCGCCCGGACGGCCGTCAGCCAGGCCGAGGCCGGCGCCGACGTGGTCGCGCCGAGCGCGATGATGGACGGGCAGGTGGCCGCGATCCGGGCGGCCCTGGACCAGACCGGGCACGACGACACGATCATCCTGGCGTACGCGGCGAAGCACGCGTCCGCGTTCTACGGCCCGTTCCGGGAGGCCGCGGACTCCGCGCCCCGCTTCGGCGACCGCAAGACGTACCAGAAGGACCCCGCGAACCTCCGCGAGTCGATGCGGGAGATCGCCCTCGACCTCGAGGAAGGCGCGGACCTGATCATGGTCAAGCCCGCGCTCGCGTACCTGGACGTGCTGCGCGCGGCTCGGGAACGTTTCGACGCCCCCCTGGCCGCGTACTCCGTCAGCGGCGAGTACTCCCTCGTCAAGGCCGCCGCGGAGCGGGGCTGGGTGGACGAGCGCGCGATCGTCGAGGAGACCCTCACGGCGATCCGGCGCGCGGGGGCGGACCTCATCCTCACCTACCATGCGAAGGACGTCGCCCGGTGGCGGCAAGGCGAGCGGCATGCCTGAAGGAACCGAGGGGGGCCACGGGGCCCACGGCGAGTCGAAGGAACCGCGGGAGTTCGTGAAGTACACCTTCTACAAGGTCCGCCCCGAGTGGCGGCTCCTGCCCGCGGACGTCAAGAAGAAGCAGAAGGCGGAGTTCGCCGCGTTCCTGCACGACCTGGAGGACGAGGTCGTCCTGCGCGTCTATTCGCTCGCGGGCATCCGCGCGGACGCGGACCTCATGCTCTGGACGATCGACCCGCGCCTGGAGACGTTCCGGGACGTCGCGCGCCGCGTCTATTCCACGGACCTCGGGCACTACCTCGAGACGACGCATGCGTACCTCGGGGCGACGCGGCCCTCGGAGTACTTCGGCGGCGCGTCCCCGACGGCGGAGGAGCGCGCGGCGACGAAGGCCCTGCCCCGCGGGCAGCGATACCTCTTCGTGTACCCGTTCTGGAAGAAGCGGGAGTGGTACTCGATCCCCTTCGAGAAGCGCCAGGAGATGATGCGGGACCACTTCCGCGTCGGCCACAGGTACCCGAACGTGAAGATCCACACGGCCTACTCCTTCGGCCTGGACGACCAGGAGTTCATGCTCTCCTTCGAGGCGGATGAGCCGCTGGACTTCCTCGATCTCGTCATGGACCTCCGGCCCAGCGAGGCGAGCAAGTACACGGAGTGGGAGACGCCCATCTTCACCTGCCTCCTCGCCACGCCCGAGCAGGCGCTGGACGCCCTGGGGATCTGAGATGGCGCCGGACATCCCGGCGGCGCCTCGGTCCGAGAAGCTGTTCGAGCGCGCGAAGTCCAGCCTCGTCGGCGGCGTCGACAGCCCCGTGCGCGCGTTCGCGTCCGTGGGCGGGACGCCGCACTTCATCGTCCGCGGCAAGGGGGCGCGGATGACGGACGCGGACCGCCGGAGCTACCTCGACTACTGCGGCTCCTGGGGGGCGCTCCTCCTGGGCCACGCCCACCCGGACGTCGTCCGGGCGGTGCGGGAGGCCGCGGGCCGCGGCACGAGCTTCGGCGCGGCCACGGAGGCCGAGGTGGTCCTCGCGGAGCGCGTGAAGCAACTCGTCCCGAGCCTCGACCTGGTCCGGTTCGTCAACTCCGGGACCGAGGCGACCATGTCGGCCGTCCGGGTGGCCCGGGGCTTCACGGACCGGGACCGCATCCTGCTCTTCGAGGGGGGCTACCACGGCCACGCGGACCAGTTCCTCGTGCGCGCGGGCTCCGGCGTCGCGGCGGTCGGCCTGCCGCTCTCCGCGGGCGTGCCCGAGGGCAAGCTCGAGGACACCCTCGTGGCCACGTACAACGACCTGGAGGGCGTCCGGGAGCTGTTCCGCCTGCATGGCGAGACGATCGCCGCGGTCATCGTCGAGCCGGTCGCGGGCAACATGGGCGTCGTGCCGCCGGAGCCGGGCTTCCTGGAGGGCCTCCGGAAGGTCACGCAGGACTACGGGAGCCTCCTGGTCTTCGACGAGGTCATCACCGGCTTCCGCGTGGGCCCGGGAGGCGCGCAGGGGCGGTACGACGTGCGTCCGGACCTCACGTGCCTGGGCAAGGTCCTCGGGCACGGCCTGCCCGTCGCCGCGTATGGCGGCCGGCGGGAGATCATGGAGCGGGTCGCGCCCCTCGGCCCCGTGTACCAGGCGGGAACGCTCGCGGGGAATCCCCTCGCCATGGCGGCGGGGAACGCGGCCCTCCGCCACGTTCGCCCCGCGCTGTACGCGGCGCTCGAGAAGAACGCGGCCGCGCTCGAGGCGGGACTCACCGACGCCGCGGTGGACGCCGGCGTGAACCTGCGGGTCCAGCGGGTGGGCTCCATGGTCGGACTCTTCTTCCTGGACGTGCCCGTCCGGAACTACGACGACGCCCGGGCGATGGACAAGGCGGCCTACGGCCGTTTCTTCTGGGGGATGATGCGCCGCGGCGTGTACCTGCCCCCGGCGCCGTTCGAGACCGCCTTCGTTTCCGCGGCGCACACCCGCGCGGACATCGACCGGACCGTGGATGCCGCCGCGAAGGCCTTGATGGAGGCCCGGGGCGGCCCATGAAGGACCGCTTCCTCCGGGCTTGCTGGCGTGAGCCCGTGGACCGCACCCCCGTATGGTTCATGCGGCAGGCCGGCCGCTCCTCGGCCGCCTATCGCGAGCTCCGCGCCCGCCACGGGATGCTCGAACTGGCCCGGGATCCGAAACTTGCGGCCGAGATCACGATGCAGCCTGTCCACGAGCTCGGCGTGGACGCGGCGATCCTCTTCTCCGACCTGCTCCTGCCCCTGGAGGCCATGGGAGCGAGCGTGGCCCTCGAGGAGGGGACCGGGCCGCGGCTCTCGCCGCCCGTGCGGAAGGGCGAGGACGTGGCGCGGCTGCGGGCGCTGGATCCCGAGAAGGACCTGGCCTTCGTCCTCGAGACGATCCGCCGGGTGCGCGAGAAGGCGGAGGTGCCGCTCATCGGCTTCGGGGGGGCGCCCTTCACCCTGGCGAGCTACCTGATCGAGGGCGGCGGCTCCAGGGACTTCCTGGAGACGAAGCGGTTCCTCCACGCGGAACCGGACGCGTGGGACCGGCTCATGGCCCGGCTCACGGAGGCCCTCGGGGCGTTCCTGAGGGCCCAGGCGGACGCGGGCGCGCAGGCCCTCCAGGTCTTCGACAGCTGGGCGGGCGCCCTCTCACCCCTGGACTACGCGGCCCGCGTCGCTCCCTGGAGCCGCAAGCTCCTGCGTTCGCTGGAGGAGACGGACGTGCCCGTGATCCACTTCGGGACGAACACCGCGGGCTTCCTCGAGTCGTTCCGGTCCGCCGGGGGCGACGTGGTCGGGGTGGACTGGCGCGTGCCGCTGGACGAGGCGTGGCACCGGATCGGCGAGGACCGCGGCATCCAGGGCAACCTCGACCCGGCGGCCCTCCTGGACCCTCCCGAGGCCTGGCGCGCCGCGGCGGCGGACGTCCTCCGCCGTGCGGACGGCCGTCCCGGTCACATCTTCAACCTGGGCCACGGCGTGCTGCCCCAGACCCCCCGGGAGTCGCTCCAGTTACTCGTACAATTCGTTCACGAGCATCAAGAGGGAGTGAGGGGGACCTAAATCATGGCGAAGGACACGACCGCGATCCTGGCGATGGCCCTCGGCGGGCCGACCCACCTCGACGACGTCGGGCCGTACTTGGCCGACATCCGCGGCGGTCGGCCAACGCCACCGGCGATGGTCGAGGAGTTCCGGGAGCGGTACCGCCGGATCGGCGGGGGCTCCCCGCTCCTTGAGATCTCGACGGCCCAGGCGAAGGGGCTCGAGTCCGCGCTGGCGTCCGAGGGCTTCCGCGTCCGCGCCTATGTCGGCATGAGACACTGGCACCCGTACATCGCGGAGGCCGTCGCGGAGATCGGTGCGGACGGCATCCGGAAGGCCGTGGCCTTCTGCCTGACGCCGTACTACTCGCGGATGAGCGTCGGGGCCTACCTGGACGCCGCGAGGCAGGCCATCAAGGACCAGGGGCTCGACCTCGAGCTGACCGCCGTCGAGAGCTGGAACGACGCGCCCGGCCTTGCGGACGCCTTCGCGGAGAAGGTCGCTGCCGGCCGAGCCGCCCTCGAGCGGGAAGGGTTCCGCGACCCCTACGTCCTGTTCACGGCGCACAGCCTCCCGCGGACGATCACCGAGGCGGGCGACCCCTACGAGCGAGAGCTGCGGGAGACCATGGACGCGATCGCGGCGCGCCTGCCGCCGATCCGCTCGTCCATGGCCTACCAGAGCGCCGGGCGCACCGCGGGCCCGTGGCTCGGGCCGCCCCTCGAGGACGTCATCGAGGACCTCGGCCGCAAGGGCGAGAAGGCGATCCTCGTGGTCCCGTTCGGATTCGTCTCCGACCACCTCGAGATCCTCTACGACGTCGACATCGAAGCGAGGGAGCGCGCGGAGAAGGCGGGCGTCCGGCTCGAGCGCGCGGCGTCCCTCAACGCGGACCCGAAGTTCGTGGCTGCCATGGCTGCGGCGGTCCGCCCGAGGCTGGCGCCATGACGGCCCGCGTGGCCATCGTGGGCGGCGGCGTCACGGGCCTGGCCGCGGCCTACGCCCTGCGCAAGGCCGTACCGTCGCGGGACCGCCTCGCGATCATGCTCCTTGAGGCGGGACCGGACCTGGGCGGCTCCCTGGGCACGGAGCGCGCGGACGGATTCCTGATCGAGCGGGGCGCCGATTCGTTCCTCACCACCAAGCCCCAAGGGGTCGCCCTGGCGCGCGAGGTCGGCCTGGGAGACCAACTCCTCGGCATGGCCCGTCGCGGCGTCTATGGCGTCCGGCGTGGCGTGCTGCAGCCGTTCCCGGAAGGCCTCATGATGATGGCCACTCCGCGGCTCGGGCCGCTGGCCCGCACCCGCCTCCTCTCGGCCCGCGGGAAGCTCCGCGCGGCGATGGACCTCGTCCTCCCTGCGCGCAAGGACGCCGGCGACGAGAGCCTCGCCTCCTTCGTGCGCCGCCGGCTCGGGCGCGAGGTCCTGGATCGTCTCGCGGAGCCCATGGTCGCGAGCATCCATGCCGGGGACGCGGAGCGGTTGAGCGTGAACAGCCTCCTCCCCCAGTTCGTCGCCCACGAGCGAGACCACGGCAGCGTCATCCGCGGACTGCGGAAGTCCGCCCCCGCGCCGCGCCCGACGGATCCGTCGCTGCCGCGGCCCTTCGCCACGTTCCGCGGCGGGATGGGGTCGCTCGCGGGCGCCCTCGTGGAACGGACGCCCGCGGTCGAGCACCGCCTGCAGACCGTGGCGACGCGCCTCGAAACCACGGCAGACGACACCTTCCAGATCATCGACCGTGGCGGAGGCGCCCTCGCCGCCGACGCGGTCCTCCTGACCCCCCCGGCCTTCGCCTCCGCGGACCTCCTCGAAGGCGTGGCGCCCGCGCTCGCCACCGCCTTGAGGGCGGTTCCCTACGCCTCGTCCGCGGTGGTCTCCCTCGCGTTCCCGGAGGACGCCTGCCGCCGCCTCGACGGGACCGGGTTCCTGGTCCCGCGGTCGGAGGGCCTCCACCTGAAGGCGTGCACCTGGGCCTCGGCCAAGTTCGAAGGCCGTGCACCCCCCGGGCACGTGCTCCTCCGCGCGTTCTACGGCGGCACGGGAGAGGCGGCCGTGCTGGATCGCTCCGACGAGGACCTTGTGGCCCTCGCCCTCGAGGAGCTCAGACCCCTCATGCAGATCCGCGGCCCGGCCGAGCTCACGCGTGTCCACCGTTGGCCGCGGGCCCATCCCCAGTACGAGGTCGGGCACAAGGCGCGGGTGGCCGCGATCGAGGCGGCGAACGCGGCGGTGCCCGGCGTGTTCCTCGCGGGGAGCGCATACCGCGGCATCGGCATCCCAGACTGCATCGAGGATGCGGCGCGCGCGGTCGAGCGAACCCTGCAGCTCCTGCAGCCACAGGCCGTCGTGGCGGGGGCCCTCGCATGACCGCGCCCGCGAGGCTTCCGGGCGGCCGGCCCGCCGTCGACTACTCCCAGGCGCCCCTCATCACGATCTGGGAGACCACCCGGGCGTGCGACCTCGCGTGCATCCACTGCCGCGCCTCCGCCCAGACCCTTCCGGACCCGGCGCAGCTCACGCAGGAGGACGGATACCGTCTCCTCGATGCGGTCCGGCGGTTCGGCCGCAGCCTCTTCGTGATGACGGGGGGCGATCCGCTCAAGCGGCCGGACATCGCCGACCTCTTCGCGTACGCGATGGACCGCGGGCTCGTGACGGCCCTGAGCCCCAGCGGCACGCCGCTCCTGACGCGGGACCGGCTGGAGCCCATGGTCCGCGCCGGCCTCCGGACCGTCTCGATCAGCGTGGACGGCTCGACCGCGGCGATCCACGACGCGTTCCGCGGCGTGCCCGGTTCCTTCGGCTGGAGCACCGCGGGCATCCGCGTGGCCAAGGAGCTCGGCCTCGAGGTCCAGATCAACACGACGGTCTCGCGGTACAATCTGGACGACCTGTCCGCGGTCGCCGATCTTGCGACCCGCGTCGGCGCGTCCCGGTGGAGCGTCTTCTTCCTTGTGCCGACCGGACGGGGCCAGGCCTCGGACATGGTCTCCGCCCCGGAGGGCGAACGCGTGCTGAACTGGCTCTACGACCTCTCCAGGACCGCGCCGTTCCACGTCAAGACCACGGAGGCGCAGCACTACCGGCGGGTCGCGATCGAGCGCGAGGCCGCAGAGCAGGGCATCTCGCCGGCCGAGGTCTTGGAGCGGAGCCGCACCGCCGGCGGGCGCTTCGCTCCCGGTGTGAACAGCGGGAACGGCTTCCTCTTCATCTCCCACCGCGGGGACATCCTTCCCTCCGGGTTCCTGCCCCTCTCCGCGGGAAACGTCAAGGAGGACGACCTCGTGCGCGTGTACCGCGAGGACCCGGTCTTCAAGAGGCTCCGCGACCCGTCCCAGCTCCATGGCCGGTGCGCGACCTGCCCCTACCGGGTCGTTTGCGGCGGCTCGCGCTCCCGCGCGTACGCCACGACGGGCGACTACTTGGCCGAGGACCCCGCGTGCCCCTTCGAGCCGCGGGCGGGCGGCGCGGCCCTCGCGGCCTGACGCGTGCGGCGTTCCCACCAGGTCTGGCGGCGCACGTACGTGCGGAAGTACTTGCAGAAGGGCCGGAACGAGCAGGCCTCGCATCGCGGCCGGATAGGCCGGCACACGTCCTTGCCAAACGCGATGAAGAGCTCGTTCACCGCAAGCCAATACCGCCGCGGCACGACGGCCATGAGGGCCGCCTCCGTCTTCTCCGGCGTCTTGGCCGACACGAGGCCGAGGCGGTTGCTCACCCGGTGCACGTGGGTGTCCACGGGGATCCGCGGGATGCCGAAGCCGTAGACGAGGACGCAGTTCGCGGTCTTCGAGCCCACCTGCGGCAAGTCCATGAGCGCCTCGTAGGTCGAGGGCACGCGCCCGCCGTACCGTTCGACGAGGATGCGGCTCACGCGCTGGATCTGAGGCGCCTTCTGGTGGTAGAAGCCGACCGGCCGGATGAGGCGCTCCACGTCCGCCGGCTCGGCGTCGGCGAGCGCGCGGGCGTCTGCGTACCTGGCGAAGAGCTGGTCCGTCGCCTTCTCCGTCATTTCGTCCCGCGTGCGCTGGGAGAGGATCGTGCCGACGAGGACGTGGAAGGGGTCCTCCGTGGCCGTGGAGATCTTCGCGAGGGCCGTGCTCCCGTCGCGCAGGTCGCCCTTCGGGAGGTAGCGGCGCCGCAGGTCCCGCATGATCTCCGGGATGCGGTCACAGGCGGACGCCGAGGTGCTCAAGGGCCTCCCCCGCGGTGTAGATGGAGCCGGTGATGAGCACGAGGTCGTCCTTCGCCGACTCGGCGAGGGCACGGTCGACGGCGTCCGCCACGGCGGGGGCGACCTCCGTCGGCGCGTAGCGGCGGAAGGCGGAGGCGACCTCCTCCGCGTGGTAGGCCCGGTGGCTCTTCGGATGGCAGGCGATCACGCGGGCGGCCAGGGGGCCCAGGGAGGCGGCCATGGAGGCGAGGTCCTTGTCCGCCAGGATCCCCGTCACGAGGAGGCACTTCTTCCCGGGGAAGAGCTCTGCGTAGGCGGAGGCGAGGGCCGCGGCGGCGGGGCCGTTGTGGGCCCCGTCCACGACCACGAGGGGCTCGTCGCGGACCTTCTGGAGCCGCGCGGGCCACCGCGTGGCCGCGACGCCGGAGACGATCGCGGCGTCGGGGATGTCGACGCCCGTCTTCCGGAACTCCGCGAGCGCGGCGACCGCGAGGCCGACGTTCTCGACCTGGAACGAGCCCGCCAGGGGCGTGGCGACCTCGAGCTCCCCGAAAGGGCCCCGCACGCGCAGGCGCTGCCCGGACAGGCCCTGCGAAAGCCGCTCGACGGTCACGTCCCGCCCGACCACCGTGAGCGGCGCGCCGAGGTCGCGGCACCGGGCCTCGATCACCGGGAGGGCCTCCTGGTCCACGGTCACGGCGCGGGAGGCGGGCTTGATGATCCCGGCCTTCTCGCGGGCGATCCGGTCGACCGTGCGCCCGAGGTGCTCCGTGTGCTCGAGGCCGACCCGCGTGATGACCGCGACGCGGCCGTCGAGGACGTTCGTCGCGTCGAAGCGGCCGCCCATGCCGACCTCGATGGCCGCCACGTCGACCTCCCGCTCGCGGAAGTACTGGAAGGCCATGGCCGTCGTGACCTCGAAGAACGTGGGCCGGTTCACCGTGCGCTCGCCGTCCATCTGCCGCATCGCGGGCTGGATCCCCTCCCACAGCCGCAGGATGACCTCGTCGGGGATTGGGAGGCCGTCCACCTGGATGCGCTCGTTGAAACGGATGAGGTGGGGCGAGGTGTACAGGCCGACCCGGTGTCCGGCCTTCTGCAGTGCGGACGCCACGGTCGCGGAGACGGAGCCCTTGCCGTTCGTGCCCGTCACGTGGACGGCCCTCAGGCCCTCCTGCGGGTTGCCGAGGAGACCGAGCAGCTGGCGGATGTTGTCGAGGCCGAGCTTGATGCCGAACCGCTCGAGGTGGTACAGTGGGTCAAGCGCTTCCTGGACGTCCATCGGGAGCGGCGCCGCTAACCGGAACGCGCGGTTAAACGTTCGCCCACGGGCTCAGAGGTACCTCACAATGCTGGCCACGGACGAGAAGAACAACACGCCGAGGACGACCCAGACGGCCACGAAGACCTTGGCGAAGAGGCACAGGGAACGGCGCGTGCTCTCGGGGACGTCGGTCCGTACGCAGAAGATGAACGCGAGGGCCACGCTCAGGCCGGCTACCAGGTCGAGGGCCACCCCCGCGGCCCACGCCAACGCTTGGACGACGGCGGCGTATCCCTCCGTTCCAGGGGTCGGGGTGGGGCCGTACGTGCCCGTGCACGGCATGGGGATGAGGAAGATCGCGTGGAACGACAGGAAACCCGCGAAGATCAGGAGGCCCATGATCGCGCCGACGATGGCCATCAGGGTCTCCGAGGCGGAGCGCTCGCGATGCAGGCGGTACGGTCCGGTCGAGGGCGGCGCGTAGACGGGGGGTTCAGGGGCGGGAGGGGCCGAAGGTTGCACAAGCATGCCTCCGTTCCTGGCATGGTTGCCCAGGATCGATCGACGTTTCCCCCGCCCGCAGTACCATAGATATATATCGGCAGGGGCGAATGAACGCGGCGATGCATCCGGCGGAGCGGATCCGGGGCGCGAAGAGCGCGAAGCTCCACGGGAAGACGATCGTCCTTGGGGTCACGGGGAGCATTGCCGCGGTGGAGACGGTGAAGCTCGCCCGCGAGCTCATCCGTCACGGCGCCGACGTGCATGCCGTCCTCTCGAAGTCGGCGACGGCCATCGTCCACCCGAACGCCCTCCAGTTCGCCACGGGCCACGACGTGGACACGGAGCTGGACGGCTCCATGCGGTACCTCCAGATGTGCGGCAAGGACGGCCGGGCGGACCTCCTCCTCATCGCCCCCTGCACCTCGAACACGATCAGCAAGGTGGCCAACGGCATCGACGACACCACCGTGACCACGTACGCCGTCAACGCCCTGGGCTCCGGCATTCCGGTCCTGATCGCCCCCGCGGCCCACGAAACGATGATGGACAACCCCGCGGTCCTCGAGAACGTCCGCCGGCTCGAGGCGCTGGGCGTGGAGTTCATCGAGCCCAAGCGTGAGGAGAGCAAGGCGAAGCTCGCGGACCTCGACGCGATCGTGGCCCGCGTGGTCCGGCGGCTCGGCCCGCGGGACCTCCTGGGCAAGAAGGTCCTCGTGATCGCTGGGTCCACCGTCGAGCCCATCGACGACATCCGCGTGGTCTCGAACCGCTCGAGCGGGGCCACCGGCGTCGAGCTCGCGCGCTCCGCGTTCGAGCACGGGGCCGACGTCGAGCTATGGATGGGCCGCCACGAGGTGGCCGTGCCTTCCTGGATCCCGATGAAGGCCTTCGACACGACCGCGGACCTCACGGGCATGGTGGCCGAAGCCCGTGCGGACGTCTGCCTCGTCCCCGCCGCGATCTCGGACTTCTCCCCGCGGAAACGGAAGGGCAAGATCCCCTCGCGGGAAGGCGCCCTCACCCTGGACCTCGAGCCGACCCCGAAAGTCCTCGCGGCCCTGCGCAAGGCGGCGAAGGGCACGCTCGTGGGCTTCAAGGCGGAGTCCGGCGTGACGCCGGCGGAACTCAAGTCGAAGGCGATGGCTCTCCTCAAGGAGGCGGACCTGGACCTCGTCGTGGCGAACGACGTGGCTGCAGTCCAGCGCGAGGCCACGGAGATCACGATTTTCGACCGCAAGGGCCGGTCCGTGGCGTTCGCGGGATCGAAGTCCCTCGCGGCGGAGCAGGTCTGGAGAGCCGTCCTCCATGGTGTCCCAGGGTGAGGCGTTCTGCCCTGGGCACGTGACCGCGTTCTTCGAGGTCTGTGAGGACGCAGACCCGCGGAAGAAGGGCTCCCGCGGCGCGGGCCTCTCCCTCTCCCTGGGCGTGACGACCGTCGCGCGCGTGCGCGAGTCGACGCGGCCCTCCCTCGAGATCCTCGTGAACGGGAAGCGGGCGAGGGCGGAGGTCACGGAGGCCGCGGCCCGCAAGGTCCTCGGCGACCGCGCGTACGAGGTCAAGCTCCTCTCCGACACACCGCTCCCGGTCTCCCAGGGGTTCGGCGTCAGCGCCGCGGCCGCGCTCAGCACGACCCTCGCGCTCGACGACGCGCTCGGCCTGGGCCTACCGCGGGACGAGCTCGTGGCCCTCGCCCACGTGGCCGAGGTGGAGGGCGGCACGGGCCTCGGGGACGTCGTCCCCGCCTCCCTGGGGGGGATGGACCTGCGGCTGCAGCCGGGCGCCCCGGGGCACGCGGACGTGCGGAAGTTCGAGGTGCGCCGCGACCTCTTCCTGGCGGTCATCGGTCCGGAGCTACTCACGCGTTCCGTGATCCACGACCCGAGGAAGGTGGCGGCGATCAACGCCCACGGCGGCGCGTGCGTGGACGCGTTCGCGAAGGAGCCGACTCTGGAAAGGCTGTTCGACCTGGGGAACCGCTTCGCGGAGGAGACCGGGCTCGCGAGCAAGACGGTCCTGGAAGTGGTGCGGGCGAGCCGCATGTTCGGGCGCGCGGCGATGGCCATGCTCGGCAACTCCATCTTCGCCGAGGCGGGGCGGGAGGAGCTCGCGACGCTCTATCGCAAGTTCGGGACAATCCAGCGGTGCGAGGTCGACAACGAGGGCGCGCGCGTCCTCTGACTCACTCGCTCAGCGTGAACAGCTGGTCGTCCTCGCCGACGTCGAACAGGCCGACGCGCGCGCCGGCATCGAGCCATCCGTGGGCGTAGTTGACGTTCGCGAGGGCCTTGTCCAGCTCTCCCCGGTCGCGGAAGTGCTTCGCGTCCTCGCAGTACGAGCCGGCCATCGTCAGGAAGTCCTCCGCGACCTTGCGGAGATGGGAGTGCTTCGGCGGGGCAATCTTGATCTTCGCCAGGGCGCGCTCCGTCAGGCCGATGTCCTTGTCGACGAGCGCCCGAAGGTCCACGGCGGGCCATGGAGAGCGCGCGCTATAGCCTTTGTCCGCTCGGAGACGCGCGAAGGCTGAAATAGCGTCCGGGCGATGCCTCGCGGACCCCGGCGAAGGATCGAGCCGGGCAAGGGGAAGGAGGGGAAGGCGTGCGAGGAGTCCGTCTCGCGGTCGTCGGTGCGCTGGTCGTGGTGGCCGTCCTGATGCAGTCCGTGGCCCTGCTCGCGGTCGCGGGCCCGGCGGCGCCGTCGTTCGCGAGCGAGCAAGGGTTCCCGGGAACGGGCGCGTACTGGGAGCCCACGGTGGCCGTGGACCCCAGCTCCTCGTACGTCTACCAGGCGGTCACGTACATCAACGCCTCGAAGACCTGCTCGGCATGCCCGGGCACCGCGATCTTCGTCCGCGCCTCCTCGGACGGCGGACAGACCTGGGGGCCGGCGCATCCGATCTACCTCGCGGGCGGCAAGGGCTGGCAGTACGACCCGCAGCTCAAGGTGGCGACGGACGGTACCGTGTACGCGGTCTTCCTCCAGACGTTCGACCCGGGGAGCGTCCTGTTCAAATCCACGGACCACGGGGCGACGTGGGCGGGGCCGTACACGATGAACGGCAACCTGACGTACAACGACAAGCCCATCCTCGAGATCTCGCCGAGCGGCCGGGACGTCTACGTGGCGTTCAACGTGAAGACAGCGTCCTACGTCGCGGTGTCCCATGACTACGGCCAGACGTTCACCCTCGTGAAGACGAGCAACGAGACCCTGTGGTGGTACACGTACGGCGGCACCTACGACCCCGTGGACGGGAGCGTGCTCTTCGCCCAGGTGGGTGAGGCGGGCACGAAGACGAACGGCGCAGGGAAGACGCTGACGAATGGCGGCCACACGGGCGGCCTCGAGAAGGTTTTCGTCCTCAGGATGGACCACGCGGGCACGAGCTGGACGAACACCTACATCGACCCGAGCGCGACGCCGACGCCCTGCGCCGTCTCCGGCTGCTACTCGGACTACTTCGCCGCGCAGGCCTCCGTGGCCGTGGACCCTGCAGGCGGCCTCCTGCTCGCGTACACGATGAACACCGCGAACGGAACGCCGAAGGGGCTCTATGTACGCACCTCGACGGACGGCGTGCACTGGAGCAGCCGCGCCCTCGTGAACGGCCTCGGGGACAGCAACTTCCCGTCCGTGGCCAGCGGGCCCACCGCGGGGGACTTCCGCCTCGCGTGGCAGGACAACCGGAACAACGCCTGCTGGGACTGCGGCGGCCTCGGCGACTGGAACACCTGGTACATGCGCACGACGAACGACGGGGGCAAGTGGACCGCGGACGTGCAGCTCTCCAACCTGGGTTCGGGGGCCGGGTACAAGACACCCTCCGGCTACGCGTTCCCGGACGGGGACTACTTCGGCCTCGCCGTGAGCCCGTCCACGGGCGTCAACTACCTTATCTGGGGCGAGGCGGACGGGTCGTCGATCTATTGCTGCGGAGGAGCCTGGTACACAAGCGGGGTCTGAACCCGTCGGCCGTCCCGGCCGCCTCCGACCGGACCGTCCCTCCCGCGGCGCCACCTGAGTCCTCAGAGCCACGAGCCCTCGGATTCGGGCAGGCCCAGCTGGCCGATGAACCGCGACGCCTTCCGGAACACGAGAGGAGGCACGAATCCGACGCGGACCTCGATGTGGGCGCCTTTGCGCAGCCGGACTTCCACCCGGGCGCCCCCGAACCTCCCGGCGAAGATCTCGGGCGGGGCGCGGTGGGCGAGGCGCGTGATCAGATGGGGGATGTGCACGCGCCCGTCCCGCAGCTGTCCCAGGCCGAGGCGCGCCAAGCGGGCGAGCAGACGGGACTCCTGGGCGGCCGGGAGCTCGACCTCGAACCCCTTCACATGGGTCGCGCGGTGCGGGCCCATCACGGGTCCGCGGCGTCCGCCGGTCGTGGCGCCCCAGGCCATGACCTCGGACGGGGCTTGGGTCCAGGGAGGCTGAGGGAAGGCCAGGATCTCACGCTCGCAAAGCAGGACGATGGTTACATCACGCGGTTCGCGACCCATAAGGATTGCGCGGGGCGGGACCATCCTCGGGGCCAAGCACGCACCGTGCGCGCGTCGCGCGGCGCAGGCATCGAGTTCAGTCCTCGATGACCTTGACGCTCTCCCCGCCGGGCTCCGCCTCGCGGGAGCGGACCTCCCGAGGAAAGCATATATCCTTCGAGACAGGGTCACGCCTTGAGCGAGCATGGCGTGTCCAACGTGCGGCGCCGCGGTCCTTCCGGGTGCGAAGTTCTGCGACTCGTGCGGGGTCGAACTGCTGCCGGGCGTCCCCCGGTCCACGGCTCCCGTAGCCACACCCAAGGAGTGCCCCTTCTGCAAGAAGCCCAACCGTGCAGACGCCACGTACTGCGCGAACTGCGGCATCGGACTCAAAGCGAGGTCGCTCCCTCTTTCGAGTGGATCGGACGCTTTCGCCACATTCACGGAGGATTATTGGCTCGTCCGGTTCATCTTGGCGGGAATCGCCGGTTTCATCCTCTTCTTGGCTGCCCTCGCTGTCAATCAGCTCGTACTTGCCCTAGTCTTCGGGATGGTCGCCATCATGGGCCTTGCTGGTACCTTCTTCATGATGGGACGCCACCCCTGACGGTCGGATCTCGCGAGGAGCGACTGCGTCAGTCCTCGATGACCTTGACGCTCTCCCCGCCGTGCTTCGTCTCGCGTGGACGGACCTCGACCATGAGGGGCATCTGGAGGCCGCCGCCTGTCATGATGGCCACGCCGATCGGCAGACGGGAAATCTCCTCGGCCATCGCCGTCGTCAGCCCCTCCACGCTGGCGATGATCGCCTTGAGGTCGTTCGGGTTCGTGACC
>JAJYKG010000159.1 GCA_021788795.1 Thermoplasmata archaeon
TACGACGCCCACCTGGGGCGCATCGCGGAACTCACGTCGAAGGCCCTGGAGCTCGTGGACCGCGACAAACACGACGACACCCACTTCTACCCGTTCCTCACGATCATGATGCCCGTCGTGATGATGGCGGACTGGATCGGGAAGCGGGACGACATGATCCACACCTTCCTCGACGCGATCGCGCCCATGATCCGCCAGGTCTCCGAGCCCGCCGCCGAGGCGGTCGCATCCGTGAACTCCCGGCAGACCGTGTAGTCCCACGGATGGGAGCTATCGCCGCTCCCTACGTCGCCGTCTGAGTCCCGCGGCACTAGGTACCATCCAGCTAATAAACCGTTATATATGGCCCGGCCCTAGACGCGCTTGGAGACGCGCGCGGGAGAGGGCCACCATGACGAACTCGTGGGACTTCGGCGTTCTCGACGAACTGGCCTTGGTCGAGAAGAAGATCCGCCAGAGTGTCGTTTCCGAGGAGCCCCTCCTGACGGACATCGCGACCTACGTGATCGCGGCGGGCGGGAAGCGCATCCGGCCCACGGTGACGCTCCTCTCCTTCAAGGCCCTCGGCGGCAAGGACGTCCGCCAGGCCGTCGACCTCGCCGCCGCCCTCGAGCTCATCCATTCGGCCACCCTCATCCACGACGACATCAACGACGGCGGGGAGATGCGCCGCGGCCGTCCTGCCGCGTACAAGAAGTTCGGCCTCCAGAACGCCCTCGTCACGGGCGACTTCCTCTTCGTGAAGGCGTTCGGCATCGGCGGGCAGTTCGACGGCGACATCGTCGAGCTCACCGCGAACGCGTGCGCCGCGCTCGCGGAGGGGGAGATCCGCCAGAAGCGCCACGCCTTCGACACGACCGTCACGAAGGACGAGTACGTGGACATCATCCGCCGCAAGACCGCGCTCCCGATCATGGCCGGCGCGAAGATCGCCGGCCTCCTCGCGGGCGCCCGCCTCGAGGACGTGGACGCCGTCGGCGACTGCGGACTGTACCTCGGAATCGCCTTCCAGATCGTGGACGACATCCTCGACGTGGTCGGGGACGGTGCCCGCCTCGGCAAGGCCGCGGGAACGGACCTCAAGGAGGGCAACGTGACCCTCCCGGCCATCTACGCCCTGAACGACGGGCTCCAGGTGGACAAGGCCGAACTCGCGCGCATCCTGCGCGCGCCCCGGAAGGAGAACGGGGACCTGGAGAACGCCCTGTCCGTGCTCCGCAACTCTGGGGCGGTGGACAAGGCCTGGTCCGACGCCCGCGCGTACGGGGGACTCGCGAAGCAGGCGATTGCGCCACTCCCGCCGAGCGAGGCGAAGGTCAACATGCTGCGCCTCGTCGACTTCGTCCTGACGCGGGACCGTTGAGGGGGCCAGGATGGCCTACGACGTCATCGTGGTGGGCTCGGGCCCGGCCGGCGGGACCGCCGCGCGATACGCGGCGCGCCGTGGGCTGAAGGTCCTGCTCCTCGACAAGCGCAAGGAGATCGGCGTCCCCGTTCAGTGCGGGGAGTACGTCGCCTCGGATGAGGAGGTCCGGGCCATCTTTCCCACCGTCACCGATGTGGAGGACCTCATGGAGGTGCCGCACCGGGTCCGGCAGGTCGACACCCCCATCATCCGGATTTGGTCCCCGCGCGGCCGCGCCTACGATCTGCCCTTCACAGGGTACACGGTCCGCCGCGACAAGATGGACCAAGGAATCGCGGACCAGGCCGTCCAGGAGGGCGCGGAGCTTCTCCGGGAGACGACGGTCACGCGGGTGCAGGGGACCCAGGTCCACACGAACCGCGGGGTGTTCGAAGGGAAGGTCATCATCGGCTGCGACGGCCCGCGGTCCACGGTGGCGAAGAGCGTCGGCCTCCCGTGGCCCGTGTCCGCCCCGGCGATGAGCACGACCGCAGACGGGGACTTTAGCGACGCGACGGAGATGTTCTTCGGCAACCTCGCCCCCGGCGGGTACGCGTGGATTATCCCGAAGGCCCACTCCGCGAACGTCGGCCTAGGGACCTGGGAGCGGTTCCGCGGCAACCTTCGTACCCTGTACGACAAGTTCCTCGCCGCGCGCGGAATCCACGGCGGCAAGCCGACGGGCGGCTACGTGCCGGTCCTCGGCCCCATCGAGCGCACGGTCGAAGGGAACGTCCTCCTCGCGGGCGACTCGGCGGGCATGGTCATGGCCACGAACGGTGGCGGCATCAACGTCTCTATGCTCGCCGGCCGCATCGCCGGACTCACGGCCGCGGACTACCTCCTGGACGGCGTGCCGCTCTCGGAGTACGAGCGCCGCTGGCGGGCCGCGCTGGACGGCCCGCTCGCGGAAGGCGTGAGAATCAAGCACCTCGCGGACCGCTTCTTCGGCAGCGACGCGCTCCTCGAGGCCTCCATGGTCTTGCTCGGCCGGCGGCGCATGGGCCGCGCCATCCGCTGCCAGCGACTCTTCGGCCGCACGCCGGTTCGGTCCGCCTGAATCCGCATCGGGGCGGGGACGGTCACGCGAACCGCGGAGGCCTTCGGTACGCAAGTCTTATCGGCCTGGAGGGTCCTCGTGGGCTCGAGGGACACCATGGAGGGACCTCGCGGCTCGTGGATCCGCCGGCTCTCGAAGAAATGGTTCCCGACGCCCGAGGCGGGCCGCCGGCGGCGGATCCAGATGGCCGCCTTCCTCGGATCGATTGTCGCCCTCATCTTGGCCTTCGAACTCCTGCGCCTGGGGAGCGCGTATGATGTTGCGGCAGCGTACTTCGTCGGGACGGCGCCCTTCGGCTTCCTCCTCCTGTTCGTGGGCGCCGCGCTCTTCTTCACGAGCCTGGGCTACCTTCTGAGCCCGCTGGAGGCTTGGAGAGCGCCGCCGCACGCGTGGGAGGAGCCCTCGGTCATCCCTTCCGACCTCGGGGTGGACCGCGGGCTCATCGCGCGCCGCGCGCGTCTTGCTGGATCCTGATTCTCGTCGCGGGCCTGCTCCTCCTCCAGGCCCTCCCGATGTACACCGTGGTGCGGGAGAGCGGCCTGTTCACGCGCACCAACTGCACGCAGAACTGCGATGCGCTCACGAGCGCCGAGGTCGCGTTCCTCCTCGACCTCGTCCCGATCGGGATCGCCGACGCCTTCGTCGTGGTCATGCTCTTCGTCTACATCCAGCCGTGACGGCCGGTGCCGCGGACAAAGGCTTATACTGGCGGCCCAGTTGGGCACCCGTCTCATGGACTTCCAGTTCCTCGGTGGCGCGTCGGAGGTCGGGCGCCTCGGCATGGTGCTCAAGAGCGGCCCCACATCAATCTTGTTCGACTACGGTCTGCTGCCCAAGGACCCTCCTCAATACCCGATGCCCGCGCCCCCCGTGGACGGCATGTTCGTGAGCCACGCCCACCTCGACCACACGGGGATGATCCCCTGGATCACCCGCCGCCAGGACCTGGACGTCGTGCTCACGCCGCCGACCGCCGACGTGGCCGACCTCCTCCTCCAGGACAGCCTCAAGATCGCGGACGCGGAGGGGTTCGACGCGCCCTTCAACGACCACGATCTCCGCACCGCCCGCCGCCGGTTCCGCACGATCGACTTCGGGGATAACGTGGATATGGGCGAACTGGAGGTCACGGCCCACCCTGCGGGCCACATCCCGGGCGCGACGATGTACGAGGTGAACGGGAACGAGACTATGCTGTTCACCGGCGACCTGCACACGCTGACGACGGACCTCGTATGGGGCGCGAAGCCGGTCAAGTGCGACACGCTGTTCGTCGAGTCGACATACGCCGGCCGGCAGCACCCGGAGCGGCTCAAGTCCGAGTACGCGTTCCTGAAGAAGGTGGAGCAGGTGGTGAACCGCGGCGGGATCGCCCTCGTCCCCTCCTTCGCGGTCGGCCGCACCCAGGACATCATCCTGACCCTGGCCAAGGCACGCCACGAGGTGTGGCTCGATGGCATGGGGAAGAAGGTGAACTCCATCTATGTGGAGCACCCGGAGTACATCCGGTCGGCCAAGGCGCTGCGGCAGGCGATGCACCGCGTGAAGGTCGTGGACGGGCCCCGGACGCGGCAGCTCGCTTCCCGGGGCGAAGTGATCGTCTGCACGAGCGGCATGTTGGACGGCGGTCCGGTCCTGCACTACTTGGACCTGATCCGAGAGGATCCGAAGAGCGCGGTCCTCCTCACAGGCTACCAGGTCGAAGGGACGAACGGACGACAGCTCGTGGACACGGGCCACATCGAAATGTACGGCGTGGACGTGGAGGTCAAGATCGAGTGGCAGAAGTTCGACTTTTCCGCCCACGCGGGCCATGACGAGCTCGTGCGGTTCATCGAGGCGTGCGATCCCCGCCGCGTGATCCTCATGCACGGGGACCAGCGGGAGCTCCTCGCCGAGGCCCTCGAAGGACGCGAGGTCGTTCTGCCGCAAGAAGGGCATTGGTACCCTCTCTAGGCCGTTCCCACGGACGGGGACCCGGTTTCGGTTTTCCTACCCCAACCCGAATTCCACCGGAGTACGGTGGATAAGTACATTAGGCTTAAACCGGGGAGGGGGGCTCGCCGCCGGAGACCACGGAGGTGGCCCCCTGCCGACCGTTGCCCAGCGATGCGATCCCCTAAGCATGTGCCCGGTCGCGATTGGATGAGCGAGGGTCTTTCCACTTCGAGCCGGGTCTACTACCGCTATCGGCGCAGCGTCAAGATGCTCCGGATTTTCGCCGCGATCCTGGGCCCCGGCATCATCGTGATGGTCGCGGACAACGACGCCGGCGGCATCACGACGTACACAGTAACCGGAGCGAAGTTCCTTTTCAGCTTCATCTGGGTGGAGATCCTCCTGGGCCCAGTGGCCTACGTCTGCCAGGAGATGACCGTCCGTCTCGGAGCGATTACCAAGCGCGGCCACGCGGAGGCCATCTTCGACGCGTTCGGGCCGTTCTGGGGATGGTTCTCTCTTGTGGACCTGACGCTCACGGACCTCCTGACGATTGTCACGGAATTCATCGGGATGACCGCCGCGATGTCAATCTTCGGTGTGCCGCCGATCCTCACGGAGATCGCCGTCATCCTGCTCATCATGGCGATGGTCATCCAGGGCCGGTACTGGACCTGGGAGAAGATCGTCCTCATCTTCTGCGTGGTGAACCTCATCTACGTGCCCGCGGCCTTCCTGGTCGCGCCGCCCTGGCCCACGGTCTTCAGCCACGGCGTCATCCCCGGCCTCCCCGGGTTGAACAACACCGTCTTCCTGTTCTTGATGGCGAACGTTGGCACGACCATCGCGCCCTGGATGATCTTCTTCCAACAGAGCTCGGTCGTGGACAAGGGGCTGAAGGAGAAGGACATCAAGTGGGCGCGGCTGGACACCGCGATCGGCGCGGTCTTCACGATCCTCTGCGCCGTATTCATGATCATCATCGTGGCCACGGTCATCCCGGGAT
>JAJYKG010000160.1 GCA_021788795.1 Thermoplasmata archaeon
TGTACCCCTGGAGGCCGCTCAGCTGGCCCTTCAGCCCGTCGAGCTGCGTCTGGATCGAGGCGAGGTTCGCGTTCGCCGTGTTGAGCTCGTTCTGGAGCGCGGTGATCTCGGACTGCAGCTGGGCGACCGTGGGCCCGAGGGTGCCAGAGTCCGGCACCGAGGCCACGCTCGTCGTGCCCAGGCCGTCCACGGCCACGATCTCGTACCAGTACGTCCCGTTCGCGAGCCCCGAGTCCGTGTGGCTCGTCGTGCCCACGTTCACGGTTGCGATCGCCCGGTAGTCCACGCCGTTCGTGCTCCGCAGGACCCTGTAGCTCGCGACGTCCGGCTCGGGGGACGCGGCCCACGTGACCGTCAGGCTGCCCGTGCCGGGCGCGACGGACGTGATGACCGGCGCCGAGGGCGGCCCCATCCAGAGGAGCCCGTCGACGGCCGTGTAGGCGCCCGAGCTGTCCTCGGCCGCCGCGTAGAACGTGCCGTTCTGGTCCGACGCGAGATTCAGGCCACTGACGGAGTATCCAGGATAGTAGAACTTCTCATCGGTCCAGGTCAGCCCGCCGTCCTCGCTCACGACGTAGGACAACCCGTGTTGCAGGTTGTGGTTCGAGGGCCACGCGACCATGATCTCGTTCCCGTGACCTGAGACGCTCGCGTAGGCGTTGGGCGTGCTGAGCCCCTGGGAGATGGGAGCACCGGCCGACCAGCTCGCCCCGTGGTTCGTCGACACGGACTGCCAGAAGGTCGGCGCCCCGGTCGTGAGGAGGCCCCGGTAGTCCAACCAGAAGACGTGCGCGTTCCCGCTGGCATCGACGTAGGTGGAGGGCGGGAACGCGAGCGTGGAGTCCGGGGTGAGCTGCGTCGGCGCCGCCCACGACACACCGTCGTCCGACGTCGTCACGTTGACATGGTACGGGGTGGGCCCCGTGGGGTTGACCCCCCAGTACGAGATGTAGAGGCGGCCCGCGGAGTCCGCCGAGAGCGATGGACGTACCGCGGCCCCTTGCGGGCCCTCGCCCGAGGCGTTCGTGGGATTGATGAACGAGTTGCCGCCGTTCGTGCTCTGGGCCACGGTGACGTTCTCGAAGGTGGAGGCCCAGACCTGGGTCCACGCGACGTAGACCGTCCCCGCGGCGTTCGTGGCGATCGAGGGCCCGTAGTTGTCCGAGACCGTGCTCGCTGCGGTCACGGGGACCGCCGGAAGCCATGTGGCCCCGCCGTCGGTCGACTTCGACACGTAGATCGATTCCGCGCTCCCAGGGACCGGGATGTGGTTCCACGCCACGTACAAGTTCCCCGAGGAGTCCATCGTGGCCGACATGGGTTCGTAGGGGTCAACCACGTTCGCCACGTTGTTCACCTGCTTGTCGGACACGAACGTCGGCATTCCGAGAATGCCGGTCCCCAGCGAGTACTTGGTCACGTTGATGTTCGTCACGCCGGTCGCAGTCGTCGTCGTGTAGTAGAACACCCACATCGACGTCGTCCCGTTCGTCACGACCACGGCTCCGGCCCGGTTGAACCCGTTCGCGGAGGAGATCGTGCCCACGTCGAACCAGGACACTTGGTCCGGGCCGGCCCGGGCCCCTGGCGCCGTCACGACCAGTCCGGCGAGGACCATCGTGGCGACGAGAGCCAGAACTCCCACTAACGCTACTGCACGCGAGAAGGTGTGCATTCCTTCATCCCTTGGGGGTCTGCAATCACAACGGCCTTCTAAAGCTTTCGATGGGAGAGACCCCCGCGGTGACAAAGCCGTCGCCGCGCCCGAACACTTATGACGGCGACGCGCGATGGGCGCCGCCGGAATGCCCGGCCGTGTGATCGCGGCGCAGGACGTGTGGAAGTCATACGACGGCCGCGAGGAGGTCCTCCGCGGGGTCGACCTGGACGTGGATCCGGGCGAGTCAGCCCTCGTCTGGGGGGAGAACGGCAGCGGAAAGACCACGCTCCTCTCCATCCTGGGAGGCCTGGAGCCCCCCTCCCGCGGGTTCGTGGAGGTGGGGGGCCGGGAGATCACCAGCCTCCGCGAGAAACATCTGGCCCGCGTCCGCCTCCTGGAGATCGGCTTCGTGTTCCAAACCCACCGTCTCCTCGAGGACCTGACCCTCGAGGAGAACGTCGCCCTCCCCCTGCGGCTCGCGAAGCGCCCGGCGGAGGCGCGCGTCGTGGAGCTGCTGGAAGTTTTTGGATTGACAAAACTCGCATCCCGTCGCCCTGGAGAGGTCTCCGTCGGCGAGTCGCAGCGGGCGGCGGTCGCCCGCGCCCTCGCGAACGGACCGAGGGTCCTCCTCGCGGACGAGCCGACGGCCTCCCTGGATCCGAAGGGCACCGCGGCGGTCCTCGACGCCCTCCGGATCGCGCGCGAGAACTTCGGGGCGGCGGAGGTCGTCGCGGCCCACGACAGCGGGGTGCGCACCCTCGAGGCGACCGAATACGTCTTGGAGGACGGCCGGCTCCGGAAGAGGGCGTGAGGCGGGCCGCGGACCGCGGTCGCGACCGCCTGCGGCGCGGGAAAACCCGGGCTGACGAAGCCTTTATCACGGAGAAGAAAATTGCATCGGCAGACATCTGGGATGCGTGCGCTTTGGGGAACAGCCTCGACGGGACGAAGCGGCTGATCGGAAGGCTCTGGGGCGAGGCGAAGACATCCCTGTACCGCAACGCAATCTACCTCATGGCGACGAGCGTGCTCGGGCAAGGCCTCGGGTTCTTCTTCTGGGCAATCGTCACGCACGTCTACCTACCCGGCGACGTCGGGTTCGCGATCACGCTCTTCTCCACCATCTCCTTCGTCGCGGCCCTCGCCCTCCTCGGGTTCAACGTCTCCCTCATCCGGTACCTCCCCGACGCGGACGACCAGGCGGACCTGCTGAACACGACCCTGACCCTGGTGGGAATCGCCTCCCTCCTCCTGGGCCTGGGGTTCCTCGCGGTCGTCGCGGTCTTCGGGCTCAACCTGTCCTTCATCCTCGACGGCCCGGCGTACCCGCTCGCCATCCTGGGCGGGATCCTCGCCTGCTCCCTCGGCCCGGTGCTCGACACCGCGGCGGTGGCCCTGCGCCGCGCGGACGTCTCCATGTGGCGCACCGTGGCCCTGGGGATCCTGAAGATCCCCGTTGCCGTCGTGATCGCCTTCACGTTGGGGAGCGCCCTGGGGATCGGCCGGTTCGGCGTGTTCGTCGCCCTCGTGCTCTCCGTCGGCGCGAGCGTCCTCCTGGAGGGCGTGTGGCTCCTCCCCCGCGTCCTTCCGGGCTACCGGCCGGCCCTCCGGGCCCGGTTCGGCCGGCTGCGCCGGATGATGCGCTTCAGCAACGGCAACTACGCGGCAGGGGTGATCGGATCCGGCGGCAGCGCGCTCCTTCCCCTCCTCATCCTAGTGAGCCTCGGCCCCGGCCAGGCGACCCAGGTCTCGTACTTCTACGTGGCCAGCGCGGTCGCGGGCCTCCTCTCCGTGATTTCCGGCTCCACGTTCACCTCCTTCTTCGCGGAGGCGAGCTACCGAAACGCGGACCGCCACCGGGACGAGCGCCGCGCCCTGCTGCTGACCCTGGGGCTCCTCGCGCCCGCCATCGTCGTGTTCTGGGTCTTCGCGTACCTGGTCCTGCTGCTCTTCGGCGTGAACTCGGACGCCTACGCGGTCGCGGGGACGACGCCGCTCCGGATCCTGACCCTCGCCTCGATCCCCGCGGTCGCCAACAACCTTCTCGTGACGCGCGTGCGGGTGCGCCGGCGCACCCTGCCCCTGATCGTCGGGGCGACGATCGGCACGATGGTGATCCTCATCCTCGGCACCGTCCTCCTCCGGGCGGACGGGATCACGGGGCTCGCCGCCGCCTACGTCCTGTCCGTCGCCGCCCCGACGCCCTACTACTGGGCCACGGCGCGGAAGTCCTTCGTGACCGAGCCGCTCGAGCCCCTCGAGCCCGTGCTCCTCGGTCCGTAGGAGGGAGACGATGGCCACGGCGACCGTGAAGCCCGCGCGGACCCTACCCCTGCCGCGATGGAGCCTCGGCGTCCTCGCCCTGGTCGCCGTGGTGGTCGCGGAGATTCTCGTCGCGATTCCCTCGACGAACCCCACGATCTTCCCCTACCAGCAGTACGGGCTCCTCCTCCACATCCTCCTCGCGTTCGCCCTGCTGTTCGTGGCCGTCTACATCCAGGACTGGGACATGCCCCTCTCCCTGTTCCTGGTCGCCCTGAGCCTGGCGCCCCTCATCCGGATCTTCTCCCTCTCCATGCCGCGGTTCTGGGGCACGTCGGCGGTCGACACGCTCCCGTGGCTCGCGGTGGTCGGCATCCCCCTCATGACGGCGGCGGGCGCGGTGGCCTACGTGCAGAGGATCTCCCTGCGGGATCTGGGCCTCCGGTTGCTGACCGGGCGGGGCGCCTGGATCCAGATCGCCATCGCTGCCACCGGGGTGCCCCTGGGCTTCATCGAGTACACCATCCTCCGGGAGCAGGCGTGGATCCCGAGCCCCACGCTGGAGGCCGTGGTCCTCGGCGGCCTCGTCATGTTCTTCGCCACGGGGCTCGCGGAGGAGATCATCTTCCGCGGGATCATGCTCCGCCGCGCAATCGAAATCCTCGGGACGAACTGGGGCGTCCTGTTCGTGACCTGCGTGTTCAGCGCGATGCACATCTTCTTCCGCAACCTTGTGGACCTGGCGTTCGTCTTCTGCGTCGGCCTGCTCTACGCGGCGTTCATGGTGAAGACGAAGAACCTCTGGGGGGCGATCGGGAGCCACACCCTCGCGAACGTGATCCTCTACCTGATCGCGCCGTTCCTGCTCGTGCACATCCTGCCGCCCCTCGGGCCCTGAGGCTGGGCCTGGGGAAACCGCAGAACGCGCGGAGGGCCGGGAGGTCAGAGGACCTCGAGGACCTTCACCGCGACGATGAACGCGAAGACGACGAGGAGCGGGGAGATCGGGATGAGGAGGGTGTGCGAGAGGATCTTGGACTTCGCGCTCCCGGACTCCTCCGCGTGCGCGCTCGAGAGCTCGCGCATGATGAGGAGGAGGATGAGCGAGACCACCGCGGCCGCGCCGAACGTCCCGGCAAGGAACGTCGACGTGACGGTGACGACCGTGGTGATCATGGGTGGTCCCTCAGCACCCCAGATGGAGCGTTCAGGCCATATAAATCTACCGCGTCCGGACGTTGACCAGGACAGCCGGGCTCGGAAGGATGCCGTCCCTCCATGGACGCACGCCTCCCGATGCCTCACTTGCTGCGCACGAGGAGGAGGAACGAGGCAGAAACGTACGCCGCGATGCCGACGAAGCTGTACCCGAGGCCCAGGAGGAGCCCGGTGTTGAGCTCGAAGTAACTCTGCAGGAACCCGTCGGAACCGGGCAGCATGGCCGCGCTGACCCCGATGGCGCCGATCGCCGCGAGCGCGGGCCCG
>JAJYKG010000003.1:0-12147 GCA_021788795.1 Thermoplasmata archaeon
CCGATCTAGGATGCGGTGGTTCACCCCGAGCTCCTTCAGCGTCCTCGCGACATCCGCGGTCTCGCCCTTCCGCATGAGCCCCGTGTCCACGTACACCGCGAGGAGGCGGTCGCCGAGGGCGCGGCTCGCGATGACCGCGGCGGTCGTGCTGTCCACGCCGCCGGAGACGGCGATGATGGCTCTCCCCTTCACCGCATCGCGGAGGGCCTCGACCTGCTCCTCGACGAAGGCCTTCGGCTCGAACATCACTCACCCTTGAGGTTCCGGGAATCCTCCAGGACCCACTTCTTCATCGCCTCGCGGTGCTCCTTGAGCTTCGCCGCGAGGCGTTCGTCGGTGAGGGCGAGGATCTGGCTCGCGAGGATGGCCGCATTCTCGCCGCGATCCAGGCCGACGGCGGCGACCGGGACGCCCGGCGGCATCTGCGTGATGCTGAGGATGGAGTCAAGGTTCAGCTTGCCGCTCACGGGCACGCCGATGACGGGCTTCAGGGTGTGCGCCGCGATGGTCCCCGGCAGGGCCGCGGACAGGCCCGCGATGGCGATGAAGACCTTCGCCGGCGTGTTCCGGACGAGGTCCCGAAGGAGGTCGGGCGTGCGGTGCGCCGAGGCGACGACCATCTCGTACTCGACGCCGAACTCGTCGAGGATCTTCGCGGCGCTCTTGCCGACCTCGGCGTCGCTCTTGCTCCCCAGGATGATGAGGACCTCCGCGGGCATCGGTGGGCCTGAAGTCGAGGGAGGCAATTAAGACTTGCCTCGGAGGGAGGCGCCTGGGGCGCCGTTCCCATGAAAAGAGGGCGCCGGGCCGTGTCGCCTAGCTCTTCATGATCGCCAGGAGGAACAGCCCGATGGCCGCGCCGGCCCCGATGACCGCGGCGAGGATCACCAAGACCGACTGGATGATCACGGTCCCCAGTCCGATGCTCGCCGCAGAAATCGGCGATAGGGGGCGCGTCACGTAGATGTAGTACGCCCACAGCACTCCCACTACCACTCCGCCCACAAGCAGGCCGGCCCCGATCTTCCGGCTCTTTCCGCTTCCGAAGTACGCCGTGAAGGCGCCGGTGATGAGAAGGAACAGGGCGAACGTCAGAATCAGAATTGTCCCGAATGTCCACAGGTCCATTGCATTCAGCGCGGCCATGAGCTTCGCCTCAAAACTTGATGCCGGTCAAGGTCTTCGTGTCGATCACGCCGGGGATGCTCCGAATCTTGTCAACGACGACCTGGCCGAGGACGTTGAAATCCTCCGCCTCGATCTTCGCAATCAGGTCGTACTCCCCGAACAACGGATGCAATTCCACGATCTCCTTCACCTTGAGGAGCTCGTTGTACACCTCGTGCTCCTTCGCTGGAGCCGTGCTAATGAGCACGAACCCGATAGCCATCCCTGGTCACCTAAGGGGCGAACCTCAGGTGACGATATAACCCTTTCCATGCGCGGCGCCAACGTCTCCCTGTGGAGGCACATCAGAAGGGCGCGTGGCGCCGCGCGCGGCCTAGCGCCTGTGCCCACGTCGGGAGATTCGTCTGCGTTCCCTTCTGTTCCACCACGAAGCTTGCCACCGCGGATCCGAGGAGACCGCATCGCCTGAGGTCGTAGCCGTGGGCGAGCCCGGCGTAGAAGCCCGCACGGTAGGCGTCCCCCGCGCCGGTGATTTCGACCACGCGCCGCGGCCGCACGGCGGGGATCCGAATCTTCCCCTCGCGGGTCACGACGACGCTGCCCCGCGCACCGCGGGTGACGACCACGGCCTCGACAGGCCGCAGGAGCTCCTGCGCGGACGCGGCACCCATGAACCGCATCGCCTGCGTGACCTCGCCCTCGTTGCCGAAGAAGTACGTCGCCTTGCGGAAGAGGCCGCGGAAGCTCCGGCGGTCGTAGACGTACGTGATCTCCTGGGACGGGTCGAAGGCGATCGGCCGGTCCAGTTCCTCGGCGAGGGCCGCGACCCGGGCGTAGTACGCGGGCCGCCCCGTGCCGATGTGCACGAGCTCCACGTCCCGCACATTGTGCCGCAGGACCGGGAGGCGCCCTGTCGCGGTCCAGGGTCCCTGGTCGATGATCGTCATCTGGTGGCCGCGACCGTCCGAGAAGACCCATGCCTCCGGGGTCGAGCACCCCGGGACCGCGCGGAGGTCGCGCAGGTCGACCCCTTCCTCCCGGAGCGCCCCGCGGTAGTCGGCGGGGAAGTCCGGCCCGACGAAGGATGCGAGGGAGGTCCGCACGCCGAGGCGGGCGGCGGCGCGGGCGAGGTTACCCGCCGTGCCGCCGAAGTACCGCTTCTGGTCCAGGATGGCCACGGACGTGTCCGGGCGCGGGAGCCTCGGGACGGTGAGGAGGTGGTCGAGGACCACGTGGCCGAAGGCGCCGACGTAGTTCCTCAGGGCCACCGTTCCATCTCCCGCTGCACGTCGGCAAACGAGTCGAAGGGGATGAAGTCGATTGCCTCCTCGCGGCAGAGGTCCGCGAGCTCCTTCTTCGCGAACACCTCGTCCGCCTCGATCGCGGGGCAGAGGTCCGAGTGGCCGTCGCCGACGTAGGTGACGCGGTAGCCGGCGACGCGCAGGTCGAAGAGGCGCCGCAGCTTGCACGTGCCGCAGAGGTCGCAGGTGGGGTCCGCGTACGGATACGTGATCCGCACGCGCCGGTCCGCGATGAACGCGTGGTTCGTCCGGACGGGGACGTCGATCCCCCACTGGGCCAGGAGGTGCACCAGGTAGAAGTCCAGGCCCTCGCTCACGATTTCGACGGGGAGCCCGCGCCGGCGGCACGAGGCCACGAACGGAGGGAACGTCTCGTCTAACTGGACGTGCGCGTCCACGAAGCGGACCATCTCCTCCCGGGTCGCGCGAACGAGGGCGAACTGGCGGACCATCGCCTCCCGCGTGCCGATTTTCCGCGCGCGGTGCAGCTCCTCGACGTCCCACCACTCGGGGGGCGCGAACTCCCGGAGGAGGTCCTCCGCCACGTCCGTGCGCGTGACCGTCCCGTCGAAGTCGGTCAGCACGGCGCGCTTCACGTGCTCCCCCCGCCGGCGGCGCGGCTCAGGTGCCCTCGCTCCAGGAGGCCAGGTACTTCCGCTGGGCCGGGGTCAACTCGTCGATTTGGATCCCCATCGTCTCGAGCTTGAGGCGGGCGACCTTGTCATCGAGCGCCTCCGGGACCGGATGCACGCGCGGCTCGAGCTCCCCGGCGTGCTTCGCCAGGTGGGCGGCGCTCACGGCCTGGATCGCGAAGCTCATGTCCATGATCTCGACCGGATGACCCTGACCCGCGGCGAGGTTCACGAGTCGCCCTTCCGCGAGGACATCCACGCGCTTGCCGCCCGGCAGCATATATTCGTCCACGAACTCGCGGACATGCCGCTTGCTCTTCGCCGCCTTCTCCAGGTCCTTCAGGGAGATCTCGTTGTTGAAGTGCCCGGCGTTCGCGAGGACGACGCCGTCCTTGAGGGCTGCGAAGTGCTTCGAGGTGACGATGTCCCGGTCCCCCGTCGCGGAGACGATGAAGTCCGCGACCCTCGCGGCCTTGGCCATGGGAAGGACCTCGAAGCCGTCCATGGTGGCCTCGATCGCCCGCACGGGGTCGACCTCGGTGACGACCACCCGGGCGCCCATCCCCTTCGCGCGCATCGCGATGCCGCGGCCGCACCAGCCGTAGCCCGCGACGACGAACGCCTTGCCCGCGATGAGGAGGTTCGTGGCGTTCATGATGCCGTCGAAGGTGCTCTGCCCCGTGCCGTAGCGGTTGTCGAAGAGGTGCTTCATCTTCGCGTCATTGACGTCGATCACGGGGAACTTGAGCTCGCCGTCTTTCTCCATGGACCGCAGGCGGATCACGCCCGTGGTCGTCTCCTCGTTCCCGCCGCGGACCTTGTCGATCAGCTCGCGGCGCTTCGTGTGCAGGAGGAAGATGAGGTCCGCGCCGTCGTCGATGACGAGGTCGGGCTGCAGGTCGAGCACCTTGTGGAGGTTCTCGTAGTACTCCTCCGTGCTCTGCCACTTCTTCGCGTAGACCTCGAGGCCGTGGACCTCCTTCAGGGCCGCGGCCACGCTGTCGTCCGTCGACAAAGGGTTACAGGAGGCCAGGCGGATCTCCGCGCCCGCCTCCCGAAGCGTGAGCGCCAAGACGCCCGTCTTCGCCTCCGTGTGGAGCGCCATGCCGATCCGCAGGCCCTTCACGGCCCGGGACCGCTTGAGCTCCTCGCGGATCGCGGCGAGGACGGGCATGTGGTCCTTCGCCCACTCGAGGCGGCGTGCCCCTCGCTCCGCGAGCTCGGACATCGCCGCGACGATGTCCCCGAGGCGATTTCAGCCTTCCGGTGCGGTCTGCCGGCCTCGGAGGGCGTCCGCGACGACGAGCACGACCCCCAGGCCCACGGCGCCGTAGAAGGCGTAATCGATGGGCCAGGCCGCGTGGATGTCCGAGGGCGACGAGACCTGCCAGTACTCGATCCCCAGGATGGTCTGCTCGAGGGTGGCGGGCATGTAGACGGTCTCGCCCGGCGTCACGACGGGGCGTGCGTCCCCTTCCACGTACACCGGCACGGGGTTGTTCGGGTCGCCGCTGTCAATCCACAGGACCGTGGTCGACGGCCCGAGGAACGACACGTAGCTCACGTTGTCGACTTTCGCGTGGATCGTGGCCGTGGCACCGACCGCGTAGCCCGTGTAGCCGCCGCCCGACTCGTCCGCGCGCAGCTGCGTCCCGCTCACCGAGGTGAGGGGCCAGTACGCGACGGCTAGGAGCAGGCCCACGAGGGCGATGACGACGCCCACGATCGCGAGTCGCTTCATCGCGTGTGCACCTCCGAACTGTTTTCCTGAGCCGCATGAGGGATGAACCTTGGCTCTTCCGGAGCGACACTGGGGTTCCGGAACGTGCCTCACGAGTCGGTTCGCGCCCCGGACGCCGCGAAAGCACCCTTGAGGCCCTGTTCATGTCTTGCCCCGGGTTCTCCGCCTTGAGTGGGACGGAGTCCCGGATGCGCTCCCCCCTCGCTCTCGGGCCAAGCATTTTGACCTTCGGACATGTTGGCCCGATCCTCGGGCATGCGATGGCGCTCAAGGACAAGCTCCGCATCGGCTGCAGCGGCTGGGGATACGATGACTGGCTCGGGAGCTTCTACCCGGAAGGCACGCCCAAGGCCGAGTACCTGTCCCTCTACTCGAAGGTCCTCGACTGCGTCGAGGTCGATTCCTCCTTCTACCGCACGCCGGGCCCGGCGATGACCAAGGCGTGGTACAAGTCGACCCCGCCGGGGTTCGTCTTCACGATGAAGATGCCCAAGCGGATCACGCATGAGAAGAAGCTGCGCGGGGTGACGGAGAACCTCGGCTGGTTCTACGCCTCCGCGAAGGAGCTGCAGGAGAAATGCGGCTTCCTCGTCGCCCAACTACCTCCGTCGATCAAGTACGACAAGGACTGGGACGTCATGCAGGAGTTCATCAGGGCCCTGGACGCGTCGTACCGGCACGCGATCGAGTTCCGGCACAAGTCGTGGTTCCGCGAGGACGTCTACAGCCTCCTGCGCGACCGGAACGTCGCCATGGTGTGGACGGAGAACCAGTACCTCCGCAGCCCGTCGACCGTCACCTCGGACTCGGTCTACCTGCGGATGGTCGGGGACCGCGAGATCACGGAGTTCCACGGCATCCAGAAGGACAAGTCCGCCGAGATGCGGGCGTGGTACCAGGAGCTCGAGGACGCCGCGGACTCCGTGAAGGGCGCCATGGTCTTCTTCAACAACCACTACGCCGGCTTCGGCCCGGGGAGCGTGAACGAGTTCCGCCGGCTCGCCGGGCTCATGGAGTACGAGTTCCCCGCGGCGGCCGGCGGCGGCCGCGGCCAGAAGAGCCTGGTGGACTTCGGATGAGCGCACGATGAGGCGCGACATGCCCGTCCCCGTCCCGCAAGCCGAATCGAGCCGCCCCCACCCGGTCGTCCTGGTCCCGTACGACCCCGCATGGCCGCGACGGTTCGCCGAGGATCGCGAGGCGATCGCCCGGGCGCTGGGAGACCATGCGGTCGCTATCGAGCCCATCGGCAGCACGGCGGTGCCCGGGCTCCTTGCCAAGCCCGTCCTGGACATCATGGTCGGCATCCGCCGCCTGAGCGAGACGCCCGCGTGCGTCGCCGCCCTCGAGCCGCTCGGGTACGTCTACCGCCCGGACGCGGAGGCCGAGATCCCCGACCGCCGGTATTTCGACAAGGGACCGCCCGGCGGCCGCACCCACCACCTCCACGTGGTGGAGTTCGCGGGCCCGTTCTGGATGCGGCAGCTTCTCTTCCGTAACTTCCTGCGCCAGCACGCGGACCGCGCGGCGGCGTACGGGACGCTCAAGGCGGAGCTCGCCGCGAAGTTCACGGTGGACCGCGCCGGGTACACGGACGCGAAGGGGCCCTTCATCCAGACCGTCGTCGCGGACGCGCGCCGGGAGTTCGCGGGGCCCGGGCCGTGGCGCGTGATCTTCCACGTGGACATGGACGCGTTCTACGTGAGCGTCGAGCGGCGGCGGAACCCTGACTTGGCTGGCAAGGCCGTCGTCGTGGGCGCCGAGCCGAAGGGCGGGAAGGGCCGTGGGGTCGTGATGGCGTGCAGCTACGAGGCCCGGGCCCGGGGGGTGCGGAGCGGCATGCCGATCAGCATGGCTTGGAGGAAGCTCCCCGACGCGGTCTTCCTGCCGCCCGACTACGACCTGTACGGCTCCGTTTCTGAGAGTGTCATGGGCATCCTGCAGGAGCACGCGGATGTCTTCGAGCACCTGAGCATCGATGAGGCGTTCCTCGACGTCACCTCGAAGGTGAGGGGGTTCGACGACGCGGCGGACTACGCCCGTCGGGTGAAGGCCGCGGTCCTCGAGCGCGAGGGACTCGCGTGTACCGTGGGCGTGGCGCCGAACAAGTCCGCCGCGGAGATTGCGTCGGACCTCGCGAAACCGGACGGCCTGATGGTCGTGCGGCCCGAGGAGGTCGCGCTCTTCCTCGCCCCCCTCCCCGTGACGCGGATCAGCGGCGTGGGCACGAAGACCGCGCAGGTCCTCGAGCACGCGGGCGTGACGACGATCGGCCAGCTCGCGGCGTTCCCCGGGGCCGAGCTGAAGAAGTTGCTCGGGAAGAACGCGGTCTGGCTGTGGGGCATTGCTCGGGGCATCGAGCAGATGCCCGTGGAGGAGCGGCCCGACCCGAAGAGCATCAGCGTCGAGCGGACGTTCGACCGGGACGTGGCGGACTGGTCCGTGGCCCTCGGCACGCTGGACAGCATCGCCCACAACGTCTACCTGCGGGCGAAGGCCCAGGGGGCCGCGTTCCGAACGGTCGGAATCAAGATCCGGTTCGAGGGGTTCCAGACGTTCCTGCGGGAGCGGACCCTGGGGGGTCACGTCCTGGACGAGAGGGTCCTCGCCGACGTCGCGCGAGACCTCGCGAAGGAGTTCGAGTCCCGCGCGCGCAAGGTCCGCCTGCTTGGCATCCGTGTGACCGGCCTCGTCCGGCCGAAGGCGAAGCAGCCCACGCTCGCCGCGTTCGGCGACCCGGACCGCTGAAGGCCCCGGCTACTTGGGGACGGCTTCCTCGAGGCGGGACTCGCCGCCCTCGCCGCGGAGCACGGATCCGAGGAGGGGGATGCCCTTCCGGATCGCCTCGTCGCTCGAGTAGCTGAAGTTGAGGCGCATGTGGTTGATTTCGGGCTCGCCCGCATAGAAGGCGTGGCCGGCGACGTAGATCACGCCCTTCGCCGCGGCCTTCGGGAGCAGGGCCCTCGTGTCGACCGCCGGGTCGACGGTCGCCCACAGGAACATGCCGCCCTTGGGGTGCGTCCAGCTCGTGCCCTCGGGCCATGATTCCTCGAGGGCCTCGGTCATGACGTCCCGCTTGTGGCGGTACAGCTTGCGGATCTTCGGGATGTGCCGCTTCATCAGCCCGAGGCTCAGGTACCGCTCCGCGACCCGCTGCCCGAAACCGTTCGTGAACAGGTCCACGCCCTGCTTCGCCAGGGCCATCTTGTTGACCAGGTCCAAGGGCCCGTGGGCGAACCCGATCCGGAAGGCCGGCGCCAGGATCTTGCTGAAGCTGCCCAGGTAGATGACCCAGCCCTCCTTGTCCAGGGAGGCGATGGGCGGGATCGTGTCGCCTTCGAAGCGCAGGTCGTAGTACGGGTCGTCCTCGATGATGGGGACCTCGTACTCCGCGGCGAGGTCTACCAGGGCGCGCCGGCGGCGCAGGGACATGGTCACCCCCGTCGGGTTGTGGAACGTCGGCACGACGTACAGGAATTTGGGCCGCAGGTGGTCCATGGCGAGGGCGCGGAGCTCCTCCTCGAGGACGTCCGTCAGGATGCCCTCGTCGTCCGTCGGCACGCCGTGGTAGTCTGGCTCGTACACGCTGATCGCGGTGAAGATGCCCAGGTACGTGGGCTGGGTGACCATGGCGATGTCGCCGGGGTCGAGGAAGACGCGGCCGAAGAGCTCGAGGGCCTGCTGCGCGCCGTGCGTGACGATGATCTGGTCCGCGTTGGCCGGGATGCCGCGGCCCGCGAGCATCGTCGCGAGGGCCCTCTTCAGGAGCGGGTCGCCGGGCGTGGGCCCGTACTGCAGGGAGGGCGTGTTGTCCTCGTGCAGGAGCTCCTCGAAGACCACCTTGAGATCCTCCAAGGGGAACGCCTCCGGGTTCGGCAGCCCGCCGCCGAAGCTGATCACGGTCGGGTCCTGGGAATACTTCAGCAGCTCCCGGACATCCGAGGCCTTCAGCAGCTTCGTGCGCTGAGCGAACAGGGGTTCGAGGTTCGGCGCCATAAGGATCAGTGGGAAGATAGGCCGCCGGTTGCCTCTGAATGAATCGCATATGTTGTAAAGTTGAGAATCCTTGACACGGCGCTGGCGGGGGAGGGTTCTACCGTTTTCGGTAATCCGAGGCCGCGAGGACCTTCCCCGTGAGGTCGCGGGACTCGTCCGACGCGAGGTACACGAAGACCTCCGCGACCTGTTTCGGTGGCTTCCCGGCGAATCCGGACATCTTCGTGGCCACGAGGCCCGGGTTGACCGTGTTCACGCGCTGCGGGAGCTCCGCCGCGAGCTCCGCGGAGAGGCCTTCGAGGGCCCACTTGCTCAGGGAGTACGGGAAGAAGCCGCGGGAAGGGCCGTCGGCCAGGCCCGAGGTGACGTTGATGATCGAGGCGTGCTTCGCGAGGTGCGGCGCGAGGTGCTTCACGAGGAGCCACGGTTCCCGGACGTTCACAGCCATCGTGCGATCGTAATCCTCCACGGTCACGCGGACCGCGTTCCCCAGGCCCTCGTAGACGCCCGCGTTGTTCACGAGCACGTCGATCGTCCCGAACGCGTCGACGCAGGCGCGAGCGGCGCGCTCGATGGACGCCGCGTCGGCCAGGTCGCAGGCGATGGTCACGGCCTCGCCGCCGTTCGAGCGGATGGCGTCCGCGGTCTCGTCGAGTTCCTTTTTCGTGCGCGCGAGGAGGGCGACGCGGGCCCCTTCCTCGGCGAACCGCTCCGCCACCGCGCGGCCGATCCCCCGGCCCCCGCCCGTGATCACCGCGCGCTTCTCCGCGAGCCTCAAGGCCCCGACCTCCGGAGCCGCGGCAGGAACCGGCCCGTGCGGGAGGCGTACGCCTCGTATCGCTCGCCGAAGGCGTCCGGAGTGCGCAGGAAGGCGTCCTCGAGGCGGCCGCGGTACGACGCCAGGGCCGCGAGGAGGAGGACGAGCGCGAAGAGCCCCGGGTTGAGGTAGAGCAGGGAGAGCCCGAAGGCAGCCGTCACGTTCCCCGTGTAGGTGGGGTGGCGGATCCACGCGTACGGGCCCTCTTGGACGAGGCGCTGCCCCTCCGCAACCTGGATGGACACCGTCATGAACCGGCCGAGGGCGCGGGTGGCCCACCCCGCGAGGCCCATGCCGAGGAGCCACAGGACGAGCCCCAGGACCTGGATGGCCGTCGACTCCATGATGCCTGCCGCGCCCGGCCACCCGTAGAACAGGCCGGGGACGAGGAGCACGCCGAGGGTCCAGGCCTGCGCGACGGCCGTCGCCGCGAGCCAGACCGCCTCGGAACCCCTCGCGGGCGCGCGGTGGGCGAGCACCTTCCCCTTCGGCCCGAGCACGGACCGGCCGAGGACCGCGATGCCTGCCGCCGCGAGGGCGAGGAGGGCGCCCGCGATGATCCGGACGGTCGTCACGTCCAGCATTCGGCCGGCCGAAACCATCCGCGGCTAATGGGGTTGCGCCTCAATTCAGCAGCGTGGTCTCCCACGCCTCGTGGACGACCTCGAGGCCCATGCGGCCCATGAGCCGCAGGCTCTCCGCCGGCTCGAGGCACTCCGCGGAGATGACCCCCGTCGGCAGGGCCGACCCGCGGACGAACTGGGTCGCGAACACTGCGGCTCCCGTCCCGACGAGGTAGCCCGTGGCCGTCGCGTTGTGCCGCCGCTCCGCCTCCTCGTGCCGCATCCCCGTGTAGATCCGGTGGGTCACCCGCCGCCCGTCCTTGAGCCCGTCGACCTCCACGGCAATCATCGCCGTGCCCTTCACCTTCCCCACGAGGTCCGCCGGCCGCGGAAGCATGCTTATGAGGAACTTCCGGGGCGACACCGCCTTCCCCTCCACAGTGACCGTCCTCTCGTCCAGGAGCCCCAGCGCGTGGATCGTGTGGAGGACGCGGAACGTCTCGTCGTCGATCGCGAGCTTCAGGTCGACGCGGCGGAGCCCCTTCCCGATGAACCGCCCGAGCGTCTCCGGCTCCTCGTGGTCCATGAGGTACACGGGCTGCGGCCCGACGGGCTCGGGGAACGGGTAGATCTCCTTGCCGCTCCACGGCGGGGGATGCACGAGCTGCCCGTCCTCGAAGTACAGCCCGGGGCTGAAGACCTCGGCCAGGAACGTCTCCGGCGACCAGACGACCGGGAGCGGCGTGGCCGGGGACGAGGCCGTGTCCCCGTCACGGATCCGGATGGCATCCACGGAGTCCAGCGCGTCCCCCGCGGCGCGCGCGAACACGTTCC
Source organism: Thermoplasmata archaeon (assembly GCA_021788795.1). Lineage (GTDB taxonomy): Archaea > Thermoplasmatota > Thermoplasmata > RBG-16-68-12 > RBG-16-68-12 > RBG-16-68-12. Next base: position 11,013 of record JAJYKG010000003.1, read on the forward strand.
CGAGGCCCGGGTCCTCCCCACCGCCCAGGAAGGCGGTGAGCCCGGCCTTCTTGAAGCGCGCGTCGTAGGGGAACTGGCGGGACGGCTCCGAGGACAGGTCCATGTAGTGGACGCCGGCGTCGAGGCACGCCTCCATGAGGGGCAGGTCCAGGCTGGCGTGGGCCGCGTTGATTGCCAGCTCCGCGTCCTGGATGACCTTCGCGAGGGAGGCGATCTCCAGGTCTCTCACGGGGACGGCCCGGACGCGCAGGCTGCGGAACTTCGCCGCGAGCCCCCTCGCCCGCACGGCCACGACGTCTGCGATCACGAAGTCGTCGATCTCCTTCAGGCGCACGAGGTGGCGGGCGGCCACGGTGCCCATCCCGCCGGCTCCGAACAGCACGATCCGGATGATTTCCCTCCTTGCGGGGGCGGGACCGCAGGCCGCCCTTCTAAAGGCTTCGAGGGCCCGTCGGAGGCGCGGGGTCGTCCCGGAGGCGGGCGTAGACCACGAGGTCGATGAACCGGTCGTTGAGCCAGGCGGCCTCCCGCAGGACTCCTTCCTGTACGAAGCCGAGGCGCTCCGGGACGGCGCGGCTCCGGCGGTTGTCCGTCGCGGCGCGGATCTCCACGCGGTTCAGGCCGAGGTTGGCGAGGGCGAAGTCCGTGAGGGCTTTCGCGGCCCGCGTCATGACGCCGCGCCCCTGCAGGTCCTCGCGCAGCCAGTATCCCATCTCCGTCCTCAGGTTCTTCCAGTCGTGGTACAGGTAGCCGATCATGCCCGCGAACTCGCCGCGGTACAGGATGCGGGTCTGGAAGCCGTCCAGGACCCGGACCTGCTCGAGGGACCGCTCGACGAAGCCCCGCGTGTCCACGGCGCTGAGCGTGGCGTCGACCCAGGGGAGCCACTGCCGCAGGTAGGCGCGATTGGCGTCCGTGAACCGGAAGATCTCGACCTCGTCGCCCTCGGCCACGAGCCGCAGCTCGACCTCGTCGTCGACGGGGATGCGGTCGGGGTACCGCAGGGTCACGCGGGCGGCGGTTTGGTCGGCCATGGCGGGGTCGGCGGCAAGCCGAGGGCCGCGCCATGAACTTTGCGGCGCGAACCCACTATCTGTGCTACACACTCAATTGTGGAACGGGAGGGGACTAGATC
>JAJYKG010000003.1:12157-26322 GCA_021788795.1 Thermoplasmata archaeon
TGTAGCACAGCGCGAACCCACTATCGGTTACGTTTCTGCTCCTTCCGGGGCGGCGGGGCCTTCACTCCGACATGCTTGGCGAGCTTCCGCAGGTCCTTCTCGCTCATCCATTCGACCCGCAGGTATTCGAAGAGCTCGCGCTCCGTCATGTCCAGCCGGCGCCCCTCGTCGAGGCAGTGCTTGTACGCCTCGATCTCCGTCGGCGTGTCCGCGTACCCGACGCCGTCGGGGAAGAGCTCCTTGCCCTCGCCGAACTGCCGCACGTGGACGAGCTCGTGGACCACGTCGAGGTAGATGTCCCGCGGCTTGCCCGTCTTCAGGTAGTGGGTGGACACGATTAGGTGGCCGTCTTGGTCGCTCACGCCCATGTATCCCCAGGGCACGGAGAAGTACTCGACCCGCAGGTCTCGCAGCACGCGGCGGGTCCGCGGCCCGAAGATCGCTTGGACCGCGGGGACATCCTCGAACCCGTGGAAGCGGTCCGTGAAGCGCTCGAACCGGAGCGGGACGTCACGCGGAATCCGGACCGGCGGCAGCGGGACCTTCGAGGGCATGGTTGGACCCCTTTTCGCGGAGCACCGCAAGCGCCCGCGCCACATGGGGTTTGGGGTTGATGGACTTGAACGTGTCCGCGATCGTGCCATCCGGGCCGATGACGTAGGTCACCCGCTTGGCCATGCCCATCAGGCCCAGGGCGTGGTACGACCGGCAGATTTCCTTCGTGGGGTCCGCCACCAGCGGGAAGTTCAGCTTGTGCTTTTCGCGGAACGCGCGATGGGACGCCTGGTCCTGGACGCTGACGCCGAGGACGACCGCCCCGAGTTCCTGGAACTTGTCCTGCTCGTCGCGGAAGGCGCAGGCCTCCATCGTGCAGCCTGTCGTCATGTCCGCGGGATAGAAGTAGAGGACGACCGGACGGCCCGCGAAGTCGGAGAGCCGGACGGGTTTGCCGTCTTGGTCGACACCGCTGAAGTCCGGCGCTTTCGTGCCTGCAGCGAGGATGTCCGCCATGGGATCGCAGCAACGACTCCCGCGTCGTTCTTGAAGGATTGCCAAATTCGGTCCTCCGAAGGCCAGTTATCGACTAGATTACATGACGATGGAATATTGTCTACGGGATGGTGAAATGACAAACAGAATGTGAAAACGCTTAATATGGACCGTTCCCATTGGCATGGACCTATGTCCGATGAAACGCTTGGAACCTCTCTCGAGCAGCTCCGGTCCTCGTATCGGCTTGTGCGGGACCCCAAGATGCAGCGCGTCCTCCGCATCCAGGCCGCCCTGGGCGGTGTGATCCGGGAGTACCTGAACGGGGAGGGGTTTGTGGAGCTCCTCCCGCCGATCATCGGCCCCGCCTCGGACCCGGGCATCCGCGGGGCCAAGCAGGCCGTCATCGACTTCTACGGGAGGCCCTACACGGTCATGTCGAGCGCGATCCTCTACAAGCAGATGATGGCGGCCGCCCTGGGTCGCGTGTACTTCTTCTCTCCCAACGTGCGACTGGAGCCTCTGGAGACCGCGACGACCCGCCGGCACCTCGTGGAGTTCGTCCAGGTGGACATCGAGGAGGCGGGGGCCGGATACCTCGACGCGATGCGGCGCGCGGAGGAGCTCGTGAGCGTCATCCACGACCGCATGAAGGAGCGATTCTCGGGAGAGCTGTCGGCTCTGGGCCGTTCCCTCAGCGGCGCTCACGCGCCCTTCCGCCGCCTGCGGTACGAGGAGGCGCTGAAGATCCTCGCCGACCACGACCGGCCGATCCCCTACGGCGTGGAACTGCCCTGGGCGCATGAGGAATACCTGTCGTCCTTGTTCCGGGAGCCTTTCTTCGTGTACGACTACCCGCGGGCCGCCCGCGGCTTCTACGACCGGGAGGACCCGGACCGTCCCGGGGTCCTCCGGGACTTCGATCTCCTGTATCCCGAGGGCTTCGGCGAGGCGATCAGCGGGGCCGAGCGGCAACACGAGTACGCTCAGGTGGTCCGGCGGCTCCGGGAGACGGGCGAGGACCCCGCGAAGTACGGGTGGTACCTGGACATGCTCCGGGAGGGCATCCCCCCGTCCGCCGGGTTCGGGATCGGCATCGAGCGACTCACGCGGTACCTCTGCGGACTCCAGTCGGTGTGGGAGGCCCGGCCGTACCCCAAGGTCGCGGGCGTCTTCTCGCCGTAACCGGCCGTCCGGACGGGCGGCTCAGGCGCTGCCGACGATGCCCGTCTCGACGCACTGCACCTGGGGCAGGTGGTCCGCCATGAGCCTCCACGAGTCGCCCTCATCCCGGCTCGCGTAGATCTGGCCGGTCGTCGTCCCGGTGTAGAGTCCCGCGGGATCGAGTGCGTCGGCTCGCATGGCGTCTCGCAGGACCGTGAACCAGGCGTCCTTCTGCGGCAGCCCCTTCGTGAGCTTCGCCCAGCTCTTGCCGCCGTTCGCGGTGCGGTAGATTGCCATTGCGCCGTCGGGCATGACCCGGTTGCCGTCCCCTTCGAGCGGCGCGACGTACGCCGTCCCGCGGTCGTGGGGATGGGCGACCAGGGGGAAGCCGAACGGTGCCTTGTAGGCCGGGTTCAGGGGCAGCCCCTTCTCGATTCGCGTCCAGGCGTCCTCGCCCCTGGCCCGCCGGTACACCCCGATGTGGTTCTGCTGGTAGACGAGCGCGGGATCCTTCGCATCGCGCGCCATCTTGTGCACGCACGTCGCCGCGGTCTCCTTGTTCGTCTCGCCTTCCACGAAGCTCCGAATCCCCGCGTCCATGTTCCGCCAGGACGCGCCGCCGTCGTTCGTGCCGAAGATGCCCGCGGACGAGATCCCGATCAGCATCCGCTTCGGGTCCCCGGGATACGGGAGGATCGTGTGGAGGCCCAGGCCGCCCGCTCCGGGGGGCCACTCCTCGCGGCCGGGGTAGTAGTTGAGCGCGTCGACGGACGCCCAGGTCTCGCCGCCGTCCGTGCTGCGGAAGAGCCCCGCAGGCTCCGTGCCCACGTACAGGTCGCCGTCCTGCCCGGCCTGGATCTGCCAGATCCGCGTGACGCTCAGCCCGGATTCCTTGGAGAACCGCGGGCCTTCCTCGCCGATCTTCCAGGTCGCCCCGAAGTCCGTGGACCGCGCGACGACCGCGCCCCAGTGTTCGCTCGTGACGGCCGCGTAGAGGGTCTTCCCGTCCCGGGGGTCGAGGATAGCATGCCGGACCGTATCGCCCTTGAAGAACGGCCCGCCCGACCGCCATGTCCGGCGGTCCTTCGAGTGGAACAGGAACAATCCCTTGCGCGTGCCCGCGATCACGACCGTGTCGCCCTTCTTTGGTTTCGCCATGTCAACCGCCTGCGACGGAGGGGAGGATGTGGACGGTGTCCCCGTCTCGGAGCCGCACGTCCTGCGGCTCGAGGTGGGAGACGGGCTCGTCGTTCACGTACGCGTTCACGAACCTCCGCAGTCGCCCCTGGTCATCCAGGATTCGGTAGCCCAGCCCCGGGAACTGCGCCGCGAGCCGCGCGACGACCTCGGCGAGCGTGCCCGCCTCGAGGTCGACGGTGTCGCAGCCTCGCGCGTACTCGCGCAGAGCCGACGGCAGCGTCACATGGATGCGGGGGTCCCCTTCGACCATGGAGCCCCACGCTATCTCGCAGGCCCGATTTTAAGGTTCGCCTAAACGCCGTCCCGTGGGCCTCAAGTAGAACCGGAGTCCTCGTGGTGCCGATGGCGAAGTTCGTCCGCTACGGACCGCCGCCGCGGTACGGCATGCCCGAGGCCGGTTTCTGCGCATCTTCGTTCGTCCTCGTCGAGGACGACGGCAAGGTCCTCGCCGGGATCGCTCGCGACCACCGGAAGTGGCGGGAGCAGTGGCAGCCGAATGTGAACGCGTACCGCCCGCAGGACCAGGAGGCCGAGTTCCGGTCCTGGCGCCTCCCGCGGCCTACCTGTACGAGGGCGAGCACCCGGACGATGCAGCCCGGCGCGTGCTGAGGGACCAGCTCCGGGTCTCATTGAAGAAACTGGAGCGGCCGGCGATCTACTCCTTCTACGACCCGAGCGCGTGGTATCGGGGCGCGCGGCACTATGACCTCTGCTTCGTCTACGAGGTCCCCGGCTCCCCTCCCCGAGACCTTCCTGCCTGGTGGCAACGCCTCGAGCTCGTCCGGCCGTCGTTCCTGCGGAACCAGGACCTCGGGAGCGCGATGAGCGACCTGGTCCGCGTCCTGAAGTTCAGCCGCGGGCGTTGAGCGGCCCTCGTCCGTCGGCCCGCGGAGACCTTCCGAGGGCTCGATTCATCGACGGGTGGCCCCTTCCCGCAGGACCGTGTGCGCCGCGTTGTAGCCCGGCGCCCCCGTGACGCCGCCGCCCGGGTGCGCCCCCGAGCCGCCGAGGTACAGCCCCGCGATCGGCGTGCGGTACTGGCTCCATCCCGGAGCCGGGCGGAGGACGAGCTGCTGGTTCAGGGTCATCTCGCCGTGGTACATGTGGCCGTCCGTGAGGCCGAAGCGCTGCTCCAGGTCGAGCGGCGTCAGGACCTCCCGGCCGAGGATCCGGTGTCGCAGGCCGGGCAGCCTCGCGTCCAGGTGGTCCACGATTGCGTCGCCGAAGGCCTCGCGGTCGGCGGCCCAGTCCCCGCCCTGGCGGTGGTAGGGCGCGTACTGCACGAGGACCGACATCACGTGCTTCCCCGGAGGGGCGAGGTCCGGGTCGACGAGGGACGGAATCACGAGGTCCAAGAAGGGCTCCTTGGAGACGGCCCCGTACTTGGCGTCGTCGTAGGCGCGCTCCAGGTACTCGAGCGACGGCGCGATCCGGAGGTGGGCGGCGGTCCCGCCGTCGTTCCCCGGGACCGCGGGCAGGCCGTCGAGCGCGAGGTTCACCTTCGCCACCACGCCCTCCGACTGGAAGTGCCGGATGGCGTCGAGGAAGTCCCGCGGGAGGTCCGCGGGGTCGACCAGCTTGAGGAATGTCCGCTTCGGGTCCGCGTTCGACAGGACCGCCGAGGCCAGGAGGATCTCGCCAGAGGCGAGCTGTACGCCGGTCGCGCGCCCGTCCTTCGTCAGGATCTGGCGGACCTCCGCGTCCGTCCGGAGGACGACGCCCGCCTCCTGCGCGGCCGCGGCGAGGAGGCGCGTGAGGTTACCCATGCCGCCGCGGACGACGCTCCATGCGGCCCCGTGCACCGCGGGGGCGTAGTGGTGGAGGAGGCCGAAGGCCGTCTCCGGGGAGTAGGGCCCGCGGAACGTCCCCGCGAGCGCGTCCACGGCGAGCGTGGCCTTGAGCAGGTCCGTCTCGAACCACTCGCCCAGGAAGGCGCGGAGGCTCATGGGGATCATGCGTATGGACGCGTACATCGCGTCCCTGCCGAGCCGCCGCAGCGTCAGCGCGCGACGGCCGAGGAGGAGCTGGTCCCCCCACTTCCAGTCCGAGATCTCCGGCGGCGGCTGGTCCATGAGCGGGTCCGCCACGGAGGCCAGGGAGACGAGGAGGGACCGGAAGGCAGGGTAGGCCGCGGCATCCCGCGTCGAGAACCCCGCGATCTCCTGCGCCGCCCTCGCAGGGTCCCTCCAGAGATGGAGGGCCTTCCCGTCCTCGCCGAGGGCCACCACCTCGGGGTCGAGGGGGAGGAGTTGCAGCCCCCGCGGCACGAGGGCGAGCTCCTGGACGATCGCGGGCCGCAGGAGGCCGCAGAGGCTCGCGCCCGGGGAGCCGCGGAAGCCGGGATGAAACTCTTCCGTGACCGCGGCCCCGCCGACGATGGGCCGTCGCTCGAGGACGAGGACGCGCCGTCCCGCGCGGGCGAGCACGGTGGCGGCGACGAGGCCGTTGTGCCCCGCCCCGACCACGATGACGTCGTACGGGGCCTGCACGGTCACCGCCCCCGCAGCGCCCCGTCGTGGAGGATCTCACGCGCCGCGTTGTAGCCCGGCGCCCCCATGACGCCGCCGCCGGGATGGGCGCCGGAGCCGCAGAGGTACAGTCCGCGGATCGGCGTCCGGTACTGGGCCCACCCCGGTACCGGCCGGAGGAAGAACAGCTGGTTCGGCGTGAGCTCCCCATGGAAGATGTTGCCGCCCGTCAGCCCGATCATCCGCTCCAGGTCGAGGGGTGTGAGGACCTGGCGGCCCACGATCGCCTTGGGCAGGTTCGGGGCGAACTCGGCCAGCGTGTCCACGACCGCGTCCCCGAGGGCCTCGCGTTTCTCGTCCCACGTGCCGCTGCGCAGGTGGTACGGCGCGTACTGGACGAAGATGGACAGGATGTGCTTCCCCGGCGGCGCCATCGTGGGGTCGATCATGGACGGCACCATGACATCCATGTACGGGTGCCGCGAGAAGTCGCCGTACTTCGCGTCGTCGTACGCGCGCTCGATGTACTCGACGCTCGGGCTGATGGAGACCGCGCCCTGGAGGTGCGTGCCCGCCCCGGGCATGCAGGTGAAGTTCGGCGGCTCCTGGAGGGCCAGGTTCACCTTCGCGCTCGACCCTTCGATGTTGTACGCCTCGATCCCGCGGACGAAGTCCTGGGGGAGGGCGTTCCGGTCGAGCATCCCGAGGAACGTCCGCTTCGGGTCCACGCCGGAGGCGACGACCCGGGCGAGGATCCGCTCTCCGGTCGTCAGCTCCACGCCCACGGCCCGCCCGTCCTGGACGAGGATCTGCCGCACGTCCGCGTTCACGCGGATCTCGACGCCGTAGGACCGCGCGGCCGAGGCGATGGACTCGCTCACCATGCCCATGCCGCCCCTCACGAAGCCCCAGGCACGGAAGGCGCCGTCCACCTCGCCCATGTAGTGGTGGATGAGGACGTACGCGGTGCCGGGAGAGCGAGGCCCGAGGAAGGTGCCGATGATGCCGCTCGCGCACATCGTGCCCTTGAGGGCGTCCGTCTCGAACCACTCGTCCAGGTAGTCCGCGCTGGACATGGTCATGAGCCGCGCGAAGGTGTACAGGGTCTCCTGGTCCGCCCCCTTGAACGCGCCCCGCAGCTCGAACATCTTGCGGAGGTTGCCCGGGCTCATGGAGGCCAGGTCCGGCGGCGTCATCCCGAGCTGCGGTTTCACGAACCGCGCGATCTTCACCATGAGCCGGCCGAACTTCGGGTACGCCTCGGCGTCGCGCTTGGAGAACTTGGAAATCTCTCGGCGGTTCTCCTCCGGGTCCGCGCCGCGATAAAGGTATCGCCCGTCCGAGAGGGGCGTGAGGGTGGACTCCACGGGGATGATCTGGTATCCGTGGGCGGGCAGGTTCAGGTCGCGGATGATCTCGGGGCGGAGGAGGCTGCAGACGTAGGAGCAGACCGTGAACTTGAAGCCGGGGAAGATCTCCTCGGTGACCGCCGCGCCGCCGACCAGGTGGCGCCGCTCCAGGACGAGGACCCTCTGGCCCGCGCGGCCCAGGTAGGCGGCGGTGACCAGCCCGTTGTGGCCGCCGCCGATGACGATGGCGTCGTACGCCCGGCCCATCATGGACCCTCCTCCCGCGCGAATCCTCGGCCGCTCGGAATGGGCGCGGTCCATTTAACAATTCGTCTGAAGGGCCGCGGGCTTTCGCCGTCCCTAAAGGTTTAACCGAACTCGCCCCATCCCGTCCCGAGACCTGCGGGAGGAGGCGCGTGCCGCACGGGACCCCATTCCATCCGAGGACCTCCGCGCTCTGCGAGAGCTACGGCTGGAGGAACTGGTCCGGGTACGTGTGCGCGACGTCGTACCAGCTCGTCCCCGAGATGGAGTACCATGCGGTCCGCGGGGCCGCCGGACTCCTGGACGTGTCCCCGCTGTTCAAGTACCGCATCTCCGGCAAGGACGCCTTCCGCCTCGTGAACAAGGTCATCACGCGTGACGCGTCCAGGTGCCGGCCCGGGCAGATCCTGTACACCCCCTGGTGCGACGACGCCGGGCACACGGTGGACGACGGCACGGTGTGGAACCTGGGCGACGGCTCGTGGGACATGACCTCCGCCGAGTCCAACCTGGCGTGGCTCGAGGAGAACGCGTACGGGATGGACGTCCAGGTGCTCGACGACTCGGAACGCATCGCGGCCCTCGCGCTCCAGGGTCCGCTGTCGCGGGCCATCCTTTCGACCGCGGTGGACGGCGGGGCGGAGAAGCTGCGGTACTACCGCTTCGTCCGGACGACGCTGGACGGCATCCCCGTGACGATCTCCCGCACAGGCTACACGGGGGACCTTGGGTACGAAGTCTGGACCCCCGCGGACCATGCGGTCGCCCTCTGGGACGCGCTCATGGCCCACGGGAAGGGATACGGGATCACTCCCGCGGGCCTCGTGGCCCTGGACATGGCCCGCATCGAGGCCGGCCTCATCCTCGCGGAGGTCGACTACATCCCCTCCCGGAAGGCGATGATCCCGAGCCAGCTCTACTCGCCGTTCGAGCTGGGCCTGGACTGGGCCGTGGACCTGGGCAAGGAATCCTTCACGGGACGCGCGGCCCTCGTCGAGGAGCAGCGCCGCGGCGTGCGGCGTCGCATCGTCGGGATGGAGGTGGACTGGGGCGTCGCGGAGGGCTACTACCGCGAGCTGGGCCTGCCCCCGGAACCTCCGCGGGTCCCCTGGCGGGCCAAGGTCCCCGTCTACGGCGGCCTGCGGCAGATCGGGCACGGAACGAGCGGTGTGTGGTCGCCCCTCCTGAAGAAGTACCTCGTGCTGGCCACCGTGGACGCCTCCTACGCGCGGCCCGGGACCGTCGTCGAGATGGAGCTGAACGTCGAAGGCGAGACCCGCCGGGTGCCTGCCACGGTCGTGAAGAAGCCTTTCTTCGACCCTCCCCGCAAGAGGTCCTGAGCGGAAGCCCGGGGGACGGGGCCTTTCCGGAGAGCAATGGATTTAACGCCCCATCCGTTGCCGACTCGACGGCATGGCCTCGTATGATGCGATCGTGGTCGGCGCGGGCCACAACGGCCTCGTGGCGGGCGCGTACCTCGCGAAGGCCGGGCTCAAGACGCTCCTCCTCGAGCGCCGAGGCATCGTCGGCGGCGCGTGCGTGACGGAGGAGGTCCTCCCCGGGTTCCGCGTCTCCAGCCTCTCCTACACCTGTGGCCTCTTCCGCCCGGAGATCAAGGAGGAACTGCAGCTCGCGAAGTTCGGGCTCGAGGAGCACGTCCACGACCCCGCGCTCTTCCTCCCGTTCCCGGACCGCCGCTCCATCCTGTGGCGTCCCGATGCGGCGTGGAACGCGAGGGAGGTCGCGAAGTTCTCCGAGGCCGACGCGAAGGCCCTTCCGCGGTACGACGCCTTCTGGGAGGAGTTCGCGGAGATGGTCGAGCCCACCATGCTCGCGCCGCCGGTCAGCCTCGCGGAGCTCGCGCAGCTCGTGACCACGCCGGAGGCGGAGGACTTCATCCGCAAGACGCTCCTCATGTCCGTCCAGGACCTCCTGGACGACTTCTTCGAGTCCGAGGAGGTCAAGGTCTCCCTGGGCACGGGCGCGGTCTCCGGCACCCTCGCGGGCCCGCGCACCCCGGGCACGGCCTTCGTCCTGGGCCACCACAGCATCGGGACGATCAACGGCGCGAAGGGCGTCTGGGGCTGGACGAAGGGGGGCATGGGCGGGATCACCCAGGCGCTCGCCGCGTCCGCGCGCCACTTCGGCGCGGAAATCCGGACGAACGCCGACGTGGCCCGGGTCGCGGTCCGCGACGGGAAGGCCGCGGGCGTGGACCTCGCGGACGGCACGCGGCTCGAGTCCAAGGTCGTCCTGAGCAACCTCGATCCCAAGCGGACCTTCCTCGGCATCGTCGGGAGGGAGCACCTCCCCGCGGACTTCACCCACGCGATCGACCGGTACCGCATGGAGCCGTCCTCGTTCAAGCTCAACCTCGCGCTCAAGGGACTCCCCGACTTCTCCGCGGTCCCGGGGACGAACCTCGCGCTCCACCATCAGGGCATCATCGACATCGCGCCGGACCTGGATTACCTCGAGCGCGCGTACGAGGACGCGGTCCACGGCCGCTGGTCCGAGGAGCCGTATATCGAACTCGTGATCCAGTCCACGGTCGACCCGACGCTCGCGCCGAAGGGCATGCACACCCTGACCGCGTCGTGCAAGTTCGCGCCCTACGAGCTCGCGGGCGGCACGTGGGACACGGAGGGCGAGAAGTTCGCGGAGGCCATCCTCGACACCCTCGAGGCGTACGCGCCGAACCTCCGCGGCCTCGTGCTGGCGAAGTCGTGGATCACGCCGCTCGACATGGAGCGGGAGTACGGCCTCACCCGCGGCGACGTCTTCCACGGGGCGATCTTCCCGTACCAGATGTTCTCCTTCCGCCCCGTGCCCGGGTGGGCGCGGTACCGCACGCCCGTGGATCGGCTGTACCTCTGCGGCGCGGGGGCCCATCCCGGTGGCGGCGTGCTCGGAGCCCCGGGCCACAATGCCGCGATGGCCGTCCTGGAGGACTGGCCGAGGATCGCGCACGGCTGACCGTCACGACTCGCGCACGTGCGCGTCGTGCGCGTTCGCGAAGCCGGCGTCGCCGCCCTCGATGAAGTTCTTGAGGTCGACGAGCAAGTCGGACCAGAGGCCGCGATCCTGCAGGACGGCGGCCGCGTGCCCCGGCGGGTATCCGGTCTTCGTCAGGTAGACGGCCGTGCCGGAGGACTTGGGCTCGAGTCGCAGCTCGATCCGGGCGGCCGCGGTCTCCTGGGGCCACTCCACGACGAGCCGCTGGTCCGGCTCCAGGGCGAGGAGGCGTCCCGGGGGGCCGCCGAGCCCGGTCACGAAGGCGCCGCCCACGCGGGTCTCGACCCGGGCCCTCCCCTGGGGCACACCGCCCGTGGTCCAGAGGTCCAGCTGGCCCGCGTCCGTGAGCGCGGCGAAGACCCTCTCCGCGGGGGCCTCGACGAGGTTCGAGAGCCGCAGCTCCATGGCGTCCACGGGCGAATGGTCCGGGCGCACGCTGTCGCTCCGCCCCTCCGAGATGGACTTCAGGTTGCCCAGGCACATGTGCCAAGCGTCCTGGAGCGTGCCGCAGGTGCTGTCCCGGATGGGCACGCCGACGTGTCGCGCCGTGAGCAAGGTGGCCTCGGCCCCGCGGTCCTCGAGCTCGTACGAGACGCGGGTCGCGGTCCCCTGGATGGGCCACGTGAACGCGAAGCGCCGGAGGGTCTCGCCCTCGTCGATCGTGGTCTCCCAGCCCCGTCCCTCGGGAAGCACGAGGCAGGTCTCGCCGCCGAACTGGAACTTCCCGCCGACCTTGGGTTCGATGCGGCACCAGCCGCAGAACCAACGCGCGAGGTGTTCGATCCGCAGGAGCCTCTCGAAGACCGTCGGCCGCGGCGCGCGGATCCTCACGAGGAACTCGTAGTCGTAGGCCATGACCGGCGGCCCAGGCAAGCGGGCGCTTCCCATGAAGTTGCCTCCAGTATGTACCGGTGGACCCGAAGCTATTTGCCGATTCTCAGCGTCCCGAGTCCCCGCCTCGTGCCCGCCGCACGCAGGAGTCGGAGACCATGGGATACCGGTACGCGGTGATCGGGTCGGGCCGCCAGGGCACGGCCGCGGCCTACGATTTCGCGAAGTTCGGGGAAGCGGACGACATCGTCATGGGCGACATGAGCCTCGCGCAGGCGAGGCGCGCCGCCGCCCGCGTGAACAGGCTCACGGGCCGGGACGTCGCCCGCGGCGTGGCCGCGGACGTGACGAAGCCCGCGACGATCCTGAGGGCGATCCAGGGCGCCGACGTGATGCTGAGCGGCGTGCCGTACTTCTTCAACCTCGCCCTGGCCAAGCTCGCGATCAAGGCGCGCGTCTCCATGGTGGACTTCGGCGGGAACACGGAGCTCGTCCGGAAGCAGCTCGCCCTGGACGGCGCGGCGCGCAGGGCCGGCGTGGGCACGGTCCCGGACTGCGGCATGGGACCGGGCCTGACGATCACCCTCGCCGTCTACGCGATGGAACTCCTCGACGTTCCCGAGCACGTGTACGTGTACGACGGCGGTCTTCCCCAGCGGCCGCGACCTCCCTGGAACTACGAGCTCACCTTCAACGTCGAGGGGTTGACGAACGAGTACGACGGCGACGCGACGTTCCTTCGCGACGGCCGGATCATCCGCGTGCCGCTCTTCTCCGAGTTCGAGGAGGTGGACTTCCCTCCCTTGGGGAAGCTCGAGGCGGTCGTCACGCCCGGCGGCCTGTCGACGGCGCCGTGGTCCTTCCAGGGGAAGCTGAAGACGCTCCAGAACAAGACCCTCCGGTACCCGGGCCACTGGTCTCAGATGCAGGCCTTCCAGGACCTCGGCCTCTTCTCCCTCGCGCCCGTGGCGGTCGACGGCAAGAAGGTCGTCCCGCGGCACGTCTTCCACGCCCTGTTCGAGCCGAAGGTGAGGCCCGAGACGATCCGCGACGTCTGCGTCGAGCGGGTGCGCGCCCTCGGCATGAAGGAACGCCAGACCGCGGAGGCCGTGGTCGAGATCATCGACTACGCGGACGAGAAGACGGGCTTCACGTCCATGGAGCGGCTCACCGGGTGGCACGCCGCGATCGCGGCGGAGATGCTCGCGCGCGGCGTGATCCCGCCGGGCGCGCACTCCGTGGAGCTCGGCATCCCCGCGAAGCCCTTCGTGGAGGAGGCCCGGAAGCGCGGCCTGAACATCACGGAGCGGGTCGGGGTCGTCTGAGCGTCCCGCAGACCGAGCGCAGGTTCAAGTAGTCGCTGCCCGGTCGATTCGGCGAGACGAAGCATGAAGGCCGCGAAGGGACGCAAGGTCGCGGTGCACTACCGCGGCACCTTGGACGACGGTCAGGAGTTCGACTCGAGCCAGGACCGCGAGCCCCTCGAGTTCGTCGTCGGCTCGGGCGACCTGATCCCCGGGTTCGAGAAGGCCATCGTTGGCATGGAACCCGGCCAGGAGAAGACCGTGACCCTGGAGGTCGAGGACGCGTACGGCCCGTATGAGGACGAGCTCGTGATCGAGGGTCCGCGGAACTCCTTCCCAGATGGGGATATCCAGGTGGGCCAGAGCTTCACGGTCCACCTGCATGACGGGGAGGAGGCGGTCTGCCGCGTCGTGCGTGTCGCCGGGGACACGGTGGTCCTGGACTTCAACCACCCGCTCGCGGGGAAGCGGCTCACGTTCCACCTGCACGTCGTCTCCGTGACGTGACGGCCTTCCGCGCCGCCTTCGGCTTCCGGTACATCGTCGACTTCCCCGTCATCCGCTCCTCGTAGGCCTTGTCGAGGTCGTAGACGAGGGTCTCCTGGTCGCTGAACCGGCCGCCCGCCCATGCGCGCGAGCGGACGCCCAGCTGGGTGCGCTCGCAGACCGCCCAATCCTGGCGGTTGATCTCGTCCCACATGTCGACGGCGTCGCTCGGGTCGAAGTCGGGGCGCGCCATCGTCTCCGGGTCGAAGTACCACTCGCACTCGATGCGCGAGTGCGTCGGAGTCTGCGGCCAGTCCCGGTGGACCATGAGATAGTCCGGATGGACGCTGAAGAACATGTTCGGGAAGACGACCCAGTAGTAGATTCGCTTCCGGTCGTCTGCGTTCATCCCCTGGAGGGGTGGGCGCTTCGTGTAGCCGGACACGGTCATCGACTGGAAGTCCCCGGCGAAGACTTGGAAGCCGCCGTTGACGCCGCCCCGGCCGGGGGCGCGGGCCATGTAGGCGTCGTTGTCCCCGGTGAGGTACGGGGTCACGCGGTTCAGCCCGGGGTGGATCGGGGCGCAGTGGTAGCACTCCGAGTAGTTCTCGGCGAGGATCTTCCAGTTCGCGTCGACCTCATACACGTGCCGGGCGCCGAGCCGCAGCCCGGCGATGTCCCACCGCTCCGTGAGCTTCATGAGCGGGGCGATCTGCTCCTTGAGGGGCGCCGCATGGGGATCGAGGTTCGCCCAGAGGAAGCCGCCCCAGGTCTCCGTCTTGATGCCATACAGGCCGAAATCGCCCTTGTCGAAGTCCTCGAGGGCGTCCGTGTGCGGGGCGCCCACGAGCTTGCCCTCCGTCGAATAGGTCCACGCGTGGTACGGGCAGACGATCGAGCGGAGCTTCTCGCCCTTCTCGTCCGTCACGATGCGCGTGCCGCGGTGGCGGCAGACGTTGTAGAAGCCGCGGACGGCGCCGTCGTTCCCGCGGATGAACAGCAGGCTTTCCGTCCCGATGTCGCGGGTGAAGAAATCGCCCGGGTTCGGGATCTGCGTGACGTGCCCGACATTGAGCCAATGGCGGAAGATCGGA
>JAJYKG010000161.1 GCA_021788795.1 Thermoplasmata archaeon
AGACGACCTCGTGATCAATGGCGGGCTGAGCGTCAGCGGGCTCCAGCACGTGGGCCGCCTCCGGGGCGAGATCACCCTCGCCCAGCTTCTGACGAGGAGCTTCCGGGACGAGGGCCGCAAGGCGACCCAGAGCCTGGTCCTCTACACGCAGGACGAGTGGAAGTCCAAGGAGGGCCAGATCTCCCAGTTCCCCGGCGACGAGGGCCGCAAGTACATCGGACGGCGGCTCATCGACGTCCCCGACCCCAAGGGCTGCCACAAGAACTGGGTCGAGCACTACTGGGTCGACTTCGGCGGCGTCCTCGATCGCTTCACCCCGGACATCCGCATCGTCACCACGACGGAGGCGTACCGGAACCCGGAGATGCAGGCGGTCGTGCGGGACCTCGTGTCCCGCGCGGAGACCGTCCGCGCGACCGTGAACAAGTACCGCGCCCGTCACCCGTACCCGGCGGGCTGGCTGCCCTTCGAGGCCTTCTGCGAGCACTGCGGGAAGATCGGCGCGAAGACCGTGGCGCTCCACGGGACGACGGTGGAGTACGAGTGCGGGAAGTGCGGCGCGAAGGGGACGTCGTCCCTCGAGAAGGGCAAGCTCAACTGGCGGCTCGAGTGGGCCGCGCTCTGGAAGGTCTACCGCGTGGACATCGAACCGTTCGGCAAGGACCACGCCACCCCGGGCGGGTCGCGCGACTCGTGCAAGGAGATCTGCGAGACGGTCCTGAACACGCGGGCGCCCATGGGCATCCCCTACGAGTGGGTCGCGCAGGCGGACCGCGGGAAGGAGCTCGGGGACATGGGCTCCTCGGACTTCGTCGGCTTCACGCCGCGGGCATGGGTCGAGATCGGCGACCCGGAGGTCCTGCGCTACGTGTACGCGTTCAACCCGATCTTCCGCCGGATCGTCCTGGACCTGTCCCGCGTGGACGGGATGCACGACACCTACGATCGGGCGGAACAGCTGTACTATGCCGAGGAGCGGGAGGGCGACGAGGACGACCAGGCGCGGTCCTACGAGCTCGCGGCGCTCTCGTCCATCCCGGCCGAGGAGCCGTTCCAGCTCTCCTACCGCCACGCGTCCTTCCTCGCCCAGATCAGCCCGGAGGAGGACCGCCTCGAGTGGTGCCTGCGGCGCATGCGGGACACAGGCCTGCTCGACCGCGACCTCACGGAGTGGGAGCGGGCGCGGGTCGCGCGGCGGCTGGAGCAGTCCCGGACCTGGGTCGAGAAGTACGTCCCCGAGAACAGGGTCGTCCTCCTCGAGGCCCTGACGCCCGAGATCGAGACGGCCCTGGACGACCGCGACCGCACCGCGCTGCGCGCCTACCTCGACCGCGCCGCGAAGGCGGCGTGGACCGAGGAGGCGATCAAGGAGTCCATGGTCTCCCTCACCAAGGTCGGCAAGCTCCCCGTGGACACGAGCCGCTTCTTCCGCGACCTGTACCTCGTGCTCCTGGGGAAGGAGCGCGGGCCGCGCGCGGCCCCCTTCCTGGCGGTCCTCGAGAAGGACTGGGTCCTCAAGCGGCTCCGCGACGCCACCCGGTAGGAAAACTCAAAATACGACCTCCCTGATGAATCGCGGCCGAACAGCCCCGTGGTCTAGCGGCCAATGATTCGAGGCTCTGGATCGGACCGCCAAGGTCCGAGGGGAGACCTCGCGACGGCAGTTCGAATCTGCCCGGGGCTATCGTCCTTTTTCCTCAGTCGACCAGGCGGACGGCGTGCGGCAGGACCTCGAACCGCTGCGCGCGGCGGCCCACATACTCCCCGTCCAGGTCGATCATCTCCTCGCCCCCGTGGACGGCGAGCTCCCGTGCGCGGAACCACGTGATGTAGGGCAGGTCGAGGTGCTTCCCCTCCCGGAGGAGGTCCAGGTTCTTCCGGGTGGTCTTGAAGTCGATGTCCCCGATGACCACGACGTCGAAGAGGCCGTCGTCGAGCTCCGCATGGGGCGCGGGCTGGAGGCCCCCGCCGAAGAACCGCCCGTTCGCGACGACAAGGTCGTTCACGACCGCCTCCGTGCGCGGCCCCCCGTCCGCCGCGTACGTCATGTGCGTGTTCACGTACCTGGGGAGGGTGCGGAGGATCGCGAGGAGGAAGCTCGTCTTGCCCCCGAGGATCTTCGTCGTCCGGTTCACGCGGTCGACCACCGCGCCCCCGGAGCCCACCTCGGCGACGTTCAGGAAGTACCGCGACCGCGGCGCGCCCGCCTCGCTGTACTCGCACACGCCCGCGTCGATCGCACGGACCCGGTCCCCCTGGAGGCGGGCCACGAGGTCCTCCGGCCTCCGCGTCTCTCCCAGCGTCTTGATGAAGTCCGAGCCCGTGCCCAGGGAGAGCACCGCGAGGCGCGCCTCGGGGTTCCACGGCCTCCCGGTGCCGTCCAGGAGCCCGTTCGTCACCTCGTTCAGCGTGCCGTCCCCGCCCACGCTGACGACCGTCGTCGCGCCCTGCGTGACCGCGTCCTTCGCGAGCGCCGCGGCATGCCCAGGCCGCTCCGTCATGCGCACGCCGAACGATTCGCCGAGATGGCGGCGGAAGTAGGCCTCGTAGGTCCGCCAGTGCCTTCCGGTCCGCCCGTTGCCCGAGACGGGGTTCACGATGAACACGATGTCAGCGGTCATGTCCCTCCAGGAACCTGCGGTGGTCCGCCACGAGCCCGCGGTACCCCTCGATCTCCGACTGCCGGCGGGCCGTATCCCATCCCAGGCGGGATCCCATGCGCTCCGCGACCCGCGGAGCGGCGGCGACCCCCTGGTCCGCAGCCTCGTAGAACAGGCCGAGCCGCCGGACCATGACGTCCTCCAGGGTCATGGCCATCTCGCACTCCACCGCGGCGTCGACCTCCACCCAGAGGTACGGCAGCCCGGGCGCGATCGGCTCCAGGGCGGCGGACTCCTGGAGCCACGCCCGGAGGTCGCCCGAGGCGTGGCGGGAGGCGAGGGAGTCGGCGATGGCCGCCTCGATTCCCAGCCCGCGGAGGTCGGCCGCGGACCCCGCGTCCGGCCCGAGGCTCCCGCGGGCGGTGCTGCACGCCGCCTCGCGGCCCAGGATGCGGCACGCCCGGTCCACGACCTCCTGGGCCATCGCCCGGTGCGTCGTGAGCTTGCCGCCCGCGACGGAGAGGAGGCCGTCGGGGTCCTCGAAGATTTCGTGCTCGCGGGAGATGTCCGACTCCTCCTTCGCCCCGTCCTCCCGGATGAGAGGTCGAAGCCCGGCGTAGGCGCTCACGACGTCCGCGGGCTCGGCGCGGGCGTCGGGGAACGCCTCGTTCACCGCCTCGAGGAGGTACGCGACGTCCGCCGCCTCGGGGACGATCCGGTCCACGTCGCCCCCATAGTCCGTGTCCGTCGTCCCGACGAGGGTGAGCGGCCCCCAGGGGAGGACGAACAGCATCCGGCCGTCGCGCTTCGCGTTGAGGACGACGGCCTCGCGGTTGCCCACCTTCTCCCGCGGCAGAAAGACATGGATGCCCTTCGTGGGCCGCAGCGTCGGGGCCGCATCGCCGCGGGAGCGGAGCCCGTCCAGCCAGACGCCCGTCGCGTTCACGACGAGCGCGGCGCGGACGTCGAACGCCCCTTGCGCCATGCGGTCCCGCACCCGGGCGCCGGAGACGCGCCCCCTCTCTCGGACCAGCTCCGTGACCTCCGCATAGTTGACCACCACGGCCCCGGCGTCCGCCGCGGACCGGACGACCGCGAGGACGAGGCGCGCGTCGTTGGCGATCGCGTCATGGTAGAGGCCGCCGCCCCGAAGGCCGCTCTCCGAGAGCCGCGGCTCCCGCTCCCGCACCGCGTCCGGCCGCAGCCAGCGCCGCCTCGGGAGCACCCGGTCCCGCGACAGGAAGTCGTAGACCCAGAGGCCGAAGCGGAGCGTGGTGGGGCCCATGCCCCGTCCCTCGTACGCCGGGATCGTGAACGCGAGCGGCCTCACCAGGGCGGGCGACCGCACGAGGAGCAGGTCCCGCTCCCGCACCGCCTGGCGCACGAGGCCGATCTTGAAGTTCTTCAGGTACCGCAGGCCGCCGTGCACGAGCCGCGAGGTCTTGCCGCTCGTCCCCGACGCGAAGTCGCCGCGCTCCACGAGCGCGGTCCGCAGGCCGCGCGTCGCCGCGTCGCGGGCGATGCCCGCCCCGACGATCCCGCCCCCGACCACGAGGACGTCGAAGGGATCGGACCGCAGCCGCGCCAGGCCCGCCTCGCGGTGGGCGGGCGAGAGCCTCGGCGTCACCGCGGCCGCCCCAAGAGCTTCCCGGGGTTCATGATGCCCTCCGGGTCGAGCTCGCGTTTCAGCGCGCGCAGGACGAGCAGGCCGTCCTCCCCGACGACCTGGCCCAGGTACGGCGCGTGGTCCGCGCCGATCCCGTGGTGGTGGCTCAGCGCCCCGCCCGCGTCGAGGAAGGCCCGCGTGACCGCGTCCTTCACGGCCTCCCACTGCGCCAGCTCCTCCCCCTCGCGCGCCTTGCCGAAGAACGTGAAGTACAGGGAGGCGCCGTCCGGGTACACGTGGGAGACGTGGCACAGGACGAGGGCCGCGCCCCCGTGCTCCCAGAGGGCCTCCTGGAGCGCCTTGCCCCCCGCGCGGTAGACCGCCGCGAGGTCGGTCCACGACGCGGCGGTCTCGACCGTGTCCACGAGGATGCCGTGGTCGAGCAGGGAGTCCCGGAGGTACGGGGTCTCGAACCGCTCCGCGTACCACTGCCGCGCGGGCCCGGGGCCGAGGCCCCCCGCGGGCTTCGCGTGGCGGAGGGCGCGCCGCCGGCGGTGGGACACGCGGTCCGCGGATCCCTCGAAGGCCATGAGGAGCAGGCTCCCCTGCGCGAGGGAGTAGCCGCGCAGGGCGAGGACGCGGAGCCCGAGGCCCGCCAGACCGGAGGGGCGGTCCGGGTCGACCCCCGCCTGCATGGAGGCGAACCGGGTCTCCTCCTCGTCGCTCAGGTAGGTCATGTCCGGCAGGGCGTCCTCCCGGGCCATCGCCCGCAGCGCGGCGAGTCCCTCCGCGAAGGACCGGAACAGCCGGGTCGCGAACCGCCGGGACGGAGGCACGGGGTGCGCGCGGAGCGTGGCCTCCGTGATGACGCCGAGGACCCCCTCGGACCCGAGGACGAGCTGGAGCAGGTCGGGTCCGTGGTCCCGCCCGGGGAGGGCGCGGACCTCGAGGCCGCGGGCCGGGGCCGCGAGCCGCACCCCGGCGACGAGGTCGTCGATCCGGCCGTAGCGGTTCGAGAAGCTGCCCGCAGCCCGCGTCGCGATCCACCCGCCCAGGGTGGAGAACTCCCAGGACTGCGGGAAGTGCCCGAGGGCGAGCCCCTTCGCCTGGATGGCCTCCTCGAGGAGCGGACCGCGGATG
>JAJYKG010000004.1:0-18201 GCA_021788795.1 Thermoplasmata archaeon
CGATCTCAGCCGCGGTACGGGTTCAGGGCGTAGTCCAGGCCGGGGAGGCTGGACGGTGAGAGGGCGGTCGAGCAGGAGACCTCTCGGACCTTCATGGGGAGCGGCCCCGGGCCACCCGTTCGAGGAGCTCCCGCGCGGCCGGCGTGAGCTCGTACTCCCCGAGCTCCGAGAGCGGGAGGAAGCGCGCGTTCTCCGCGTCGGAGGCGGGGAAGGGCTCGCCCGCGGCGGGCTCGCAGAGCACGGCGATCAGCACGTAGTGCCACTGCACGCGGCCCGCGTCGTCCCGCGCGACGATGTCGAACGTGCCGACCACGCGCACCGGCCGCACGGACACCCCCGTCTCCTCGAGGGTCTCCCGCGCGGCGGCCTGCTCCACGGTCTCCCCCACCTCGACGGAGCCCCCGGGGGGGCCCCACAGGCCGCGGCTCGGCTCGTCGCGGCGCTTCACGAGGAGGACCTCCCCGGCCCGGAAGACGAGGGCCGAGACCGCGGGGACCGGACGATCCGGATACTCGTTCCGAACGGGCACGGAGAGACGGCGATGCGCCGCGGAACCTTGAGGCTTCGGGCGACGGGGCCTGGACCGTCCCGCGCCCTGCCCCTCTCCCTTCCCGGTTCAGCCCGGAGCCCGGAGGATGCCGGCCTCCGCCGCCGCGGCGACGCCGAAGTCGTCGAACGTCCGCTGGTACAGGACGTGCTTCAGGACCTCGCTCACGCGGATGTAGCGGGCCATGGGGATGTCGAGCCGGGTCTGGAGGTGGGCTAGCGTCTCCGCGAGGGTCGCGAACTTCCTCGGCGGCCGCCGCAGCGCGTCCCGCACGTGCTCCCGCACGTTCCACACGCCGACGGGCATGATATAGCCCGGGTGGGTCTCGCGGAGGATGACCGTGGCCGCCTGGCGGCGCTCCCGGAGGAGGGCCTCGCCGACCGCCAGCCTGGCCGCATAATAGCAGCCGCCGATGCTCGCGTAGGTGGTGCGGCCCTCGTAGCCCTCGTGGTCCCCGAAGAGGACGACCTCGCGGCCCAGGGGGTTCCAGAGCGTGCTCGGGTACCAGGCCTCGATCAGCTCATACCGCCAGGGGCGCGGCATCTGCACGACGAGGAAGCGGTCGTCGAACCCGATGGCCTCGTGGACGCGGATCGAGTCGATGAGCGGGAGCTCCTTCACCTTCTCCCGCAGGACCTTGCCGATCGTGTCGTCCACGGCGGTGATGGACCACCGCGTCGGGACGAACTTGCGGTTCTTCGAGAGCCCGAAGGCGCCGACGCTGAAGGCCCTCTGGATCTTGGAGACGGGCACCTGGGTGCGGTAGAGGCCGAGGACCGCGTCGCGGGCGAGCAGGTCCCCGTCCGAGTACGCCCGGTCCAGCCGCGGGTCGACCTTCATCGTGCCGACATCCACGTCCCGGAGGGGCGCGGAGGGGCCGAAAGGCTGCACGTTGTCGTCCAGGACGACGCGGCCGTGGGGCTTCCTCGTGAACTCCACCTCGACCTCGGTCGAGGCGACGGAGAGGGCGAGCTCCCGGGTGAGGTCGACGACGCGCCCGCCCGTCTCCACGTCCGTCACGTTCACGCGGTGCATCCCGCGGACGAGCTGGGACCGGAAGGAGACGATGTCCTCCATGGACCTCCCGATCCACGTCTCGGGGGCGTCGAGGATCTCCGTGTCGCCGTGGACGGGAGGAACCAGGGGGCCGACGTACACCTTCGGGTAGCCGAATCGGCCGACGAAGACGCCGGGCGGCGAGGCGCCCTCGAGGTCCAGGCGGTCGATCGCCGGGGCCGTCTTCATCATGAAGTCCCAGCGGACCAGGATGGGGCACCGCGCCTTGCCGCACAGGAGCTTCGCGCCGCGGCAGGAGATGCACAGGCCGCTCGCGATCGCCCGCTGCGTGTCCGCGTCGAAGAGGGCTCCGAACTCGGCCTGGGCCGGGGCCGTCGGCAGGGCCATCATCGCGGACTCCCGAGCCGGGGAGGAGCTTAAGAAGATGCTGGGGAGGGCCGCGAACCGGCCGACGGGAACGCTTATGGCCCCCCCGCGGCGTTCCGGGAGGCGTGCCCGAGCCCCTCCTCGCCCTGAACACGGAGGACCGCATCCTCCTCTACCTCACGGACTTCCGCCACATGGAGGAACGCTACGTCCTCCCGCAGGCCCTCACCCAGAAGGCGATCGCCTTCGCCGCCGGGATCCAGAGGAAGCATCTCTCCCGCTACCTGGACGAGATGGTCAAGGCGGGCTACCTCGTCGAGGCCAAGGGTCACGTCGAGGGGGAGAAACAGCGCATGCTCGCGTACTACCTCGCCCCCCGGGGGTGGGAGCGCGCCCTCGCGATCAAGCAGCGCCTCGCCGCGATCCACGTGCCCGTCAAGGCGAAGGACGAGGTCAAGCCGATGACCCTCGACGAAATCGACAAGGCGACCTCCGCCCACCTCACGTTCTCCGACATCGTCCGCGAGGCGATGAACGTCGACACGCTCGACCTCGAGTACCTGAACGGGATTGACGACCGCCGCAAGCGGGCGATGGACGAGCGGGTGAAGGACCTGGAGGACTACACGCGCGCCGTCATGACGGCGTGGAAGGATGGCCGCGTGAGCGCGACGGAGCGGCTCCTCATCGAGCAGCTGCGAGAGCACCTGGGGATCACGCGGGAGGAACGGGACCGCATCGAGACCCAGGTCATGGAGGAGGTCCTCGCAAACCGGGAGGGCATCTACCGCGCGACGATCGCCGAGGCCCTCGAGCACGGCACGATCTCCGTCGACCTGCGAGAGATCCTCGAGGCCCTCCGGAAGAAGCTCGGCCTGTCGGAGCAGGATGCGGCGAGGGTCGAAGCCTCCCTGGCGAAGGCGTGAGACGGGCCGAACTCAGTCCTTCCCCGTGATCACGGGCCCGAGGACCACGCCGAGGCACACGAGGTTGAGGACGATCAGCGGGATCCACCAGACCTCGAAGGTGAGGGGCGTGGTGGACCACCAGAGGTCCGCCGCGATGACGGCAAGGACGAGGGCCCAGAACGCCTCCCGGCGCAGCCGCATGCGTCACGCGCTCCGGGACGCCGCCTAGCGCGCGACGAAGAGGCGGTACTTCTGGGTGGGGTCGGAGATCTCCATCTCGATCCGCTTCGCGATGAGCTTCTCCGGGTGGTGGACGCTGGGCACGCGCTGGTCCAGTTCTTCGAAGCCCTTGAACGGGCCCTTCTTCCGCTCTTCGAGGATGGCCCACATCGTCTTCTTCCCGAGCCCGGGGAGGAGCTCGAGCATATGGAAGCGGGTCGTGATCGCCTGGGCCTTGTTGAAGAAGTCGATGAAGCGCGCCTCCTTCTCCTTGACGACCTCCGCGACGACGAAGGGCAGCTCCTTCTGCGCTCCGACCGTAAGCTCCTCGTAGGCGACGCGGCGCTTCACGTGAAGAATGTCCTTGCGCAGCTCCATCTCCTTGCCGATGTAGACCCTCGCCCCGACGGCCAGGTCCGCGCCCTCCCGCGGCACGAGCTCGAACAGCTTGAACTCGTCCTCCCCGAGCGCGTAGGCCAGCGGCTCCCGGTGGTACTTCGACTGGTCGGGATGACCTTGCGGTAGGTAGTCGAGGATGCGAGCGTAGTCTTCCAAGGAAACCGCCCCGGGTCAACGGTACTTGTTGACGATCTCCAGGACCTTATCCGCGTCCTCCTTGGAGAGGGCGAACCGTTCCTTGGCAAAGATGGCGCGCACATCGTCCAGGTGCGTCGGGAGGACGTCCGCGATCTTGACCGCGTTGGCCAGGGACATCATGGGGACCTCCAGGAGCTCCTTGACCATCGCGGGGACCTTCTCCGGCGCGATCCGGCCGAATGCGGCGGCGTGGGAGAGGGCGTACTGCTGCTCCGGGCTCAGATCGGTCCGGACCGCCTTCTCCCGCTCCAGGATGACCTTGAGTTCCGCAAGGGAAACGTACTGCTCTTCCATCGGCACCCCTCCTAAGCCCGTCGCAGGTGCTCCGGCAGGCAGATGCCTTGCTTGATGCGGGACCCGAAACGGACGTCCACGACGTAGGCCCGGCCGCGCTTCGCCGCCACGGTCCCGGTCATGCCGTGGAACCGGTTGTGGGGCCAGCCCTTCTGGACGCTCGAGTCGATCAGGATCGTGACCTTGTCGCCGATCTCGAAGGTCTGGAAGGAACGGGTGATGGGGGAGAGCCCGCGCTCGCGGGGGCTGCGGCGGTACTTCTGCCGCGTCTTCTCCATGATCCCTTTCGAGGCCTTGACCATGTGCGGTTTCACCCGGGGTCGGCGACGCCGACGACGTCCAGCTCGAGCACCTCGCACACGACCCCGAGGCGGTCCGCGAGGGAGGGTTTCGTCCGCCCCGCGTCCCCGTGGACCAGCTCCTTGATGTAGGCGCCGGCTTCCGCGGTGAACCGGAGCTCCGCCACGGTCCCGTCCGTCGAGAGGACTTCCGCCCTCTTCACGGCCCGGTACCGCGTCGTGTCCGCCCGCCGATGGACCACCCTGGTCGGTGTGCGCTGCGCGATCGGTTGAGTCTCCAACATAGCCATTTCCTTTTTAAGCTTTGCCTCGTCGACGGGAGAGGCGAATCGGACGAGGACGCGGTACGTCTTGTCCGCGCGGTCGGACTTGACCGCGACGACGTCCTTGCGCGTCGCGGGGCGGAGGGCATCGACCTCGACCTGTCCGGAGGCGTTCACGCGGTCGCGGGCCGCGGCGAGGTCCAAGTGCCTCTTTCGGGGCTCCTTGATCTCGAGGACGAACGGCCGCCCGTTCCCGAGCATCCGCGCGTCCACGTCCTCGCGCCCCATGCCGTGGAGCGCGTGCCCGCTGCCGCCGGACTCCCGCATGACCTCGGCGGCGACAATCTCCTCAACGCTCGTCGGGTACATCTTGCCCGTGCCCCCGCACTTCGCGCACCCCTTGCCGCGGCAGCGGTTGCAGGGCCACCGCGTCTGCGGGATCCCGCGGACCAGCTTGCGGTAGCGGCTGCGGAGGAAGAGCGGGTTGACCTGGACGTCCACGTGGTCGAAGGACGTGTCCACCACGGCCACGAGGTCCGGGCTCTCCAGGGAGGGCTCCTTGCCCGTGAGGTCGCACACGCGCTTCCCGACCTCGCGGTTCACCTCGGACTTCAGCGCCTCCGGCTGCGCGAGCCCGAGCTCGGACCAGAGGGATTCCTCCCTCGCCTGGACCTCCGGGTCCACCTTGGAGCCCACGAGGAAGGTGTCGTGCTCCCAGGGCTCCAGCTTCTTCGCGACGAGCCGAGCCAGGGCGTCGTAGCGGGAGGTGAGGCCCTCGCAGACCCAGCACGGGGACGTTGCGACCGGCGCCCGCTCGCGGACGGCGCGGCCGCGTTCCTCGTTCGTGTGGCCGTGCCCGACCATGCCGAAGAGCCGCCCGAGGCAGGCGTCGCAGAGCGCCCGCTCCCCGAGCTTGGACCAGTCGACGGAAGCGGCGGCGGCCCGGACCTCGTCCACGGGCCTCCGGAAGGGACGCTCCCACTTAAGGCTCATCGCAGCGCGCGACCGATTCCCTTATCCCGCACCGCGGGCCTGAGGAACGCCGGCGAGAGACGGAGGAAGAGACCTTGTCCACACCGGCCGTGGAGATGCGCCGTGCGTCGTACGGCATCTACCGCGATACCGACCTGACGTACGAGCAGGCGGTCGCGCGGGTGACGGAGGAGCTGAAGAAGGAGGGGTTCGGCGTGCTCACGGAAATCGACGTCCGGGAGACGCTGCAGAAGAAGCTCGGGGCCGAGTTCCCGAGGTACGTGATCCTGGGCGCGTGCAACCCGCCGTTCGCCCACCGCGCCCTCACGGCGGAGCCGGACATCGGGCTCCTCCTCCCGTGCAACATCGTCGTCCTCGAGCGTCCCGGAGGCAGGGCCACGGTCAGCGCCCTCAAACCCACGGAGGTCTTTGGCAAGCTCGTCGACAACCCCGCGCTGGGCACGCTGGCCCAGGAGGTCGAGGAGCGGATCGTGCGCGCCCTCGACCGGGTGGCGGCCGCGGGGACGTGATGCCCTCCCCCGGATCGGTTCCGGGCGCCCTCACTCGCCAGGAGAACGTTCCAGGAACGGCCTTTGAAGAAGGAAGGTTTATTCGATACCCGCGGTTCCGCGCCCGCAAGGCGGCCCGGATGCGCTCGAGCGTGCTTCTCCTCTTAACGCAAGCGGCCCCCGCGCCGGCGGCGACCGAACCGCCCACGGATCTCGAGCGCGGCCTCTCCGGGGCCGAGGTCGCGCGGCGCACCCAGGTCTATGGGCCCAACGAGGTGCCCGAGGAGAAGCGGAACCCGCTCCTGCGGTTCGTGAAGAAGTTCTGGGGCCTCACGCCCTGGATGCTCGAACTCACCGCCGTCCTGACGTGGATCATCGGCAACGCCGTGGACACGTACATCGTCCTCAGCCTCCTCGTCCTGAACGGCATCCTGGGCTTCTACCAGGAGGAGCGGGCGAGCCAGGCGATCGCCTTCCTGCGGCAGCAGCTCCGGGTCACGGCCCGCGTCAAGCGCGACGGCCAGTGGTCCGGCGTCCCCGCCCGCGAGCTCGTGCCCGGGGACCTCATCCGCATCCGGATCGGCGACTTCGTGCCCGCGGACGCGCAGCTCCACGAGGGCTCCATCGAGGTGGACCAGTCGGCGCTCACCGGCGAGTCCCTCGCCGTGGAGAAGGGGGCGAGCGACACGGTTCCGTCCGGGTCCACGGTCACCCGGGGCGAGGCCACGGGGGTCGTGACCGCGACGGGCGCGCGCACCTACTTCGGCCGCACCGTGGAGCTCGTCCAGATCGCGAAGCCGCGGCTCCACATGGAGGAGGTCACGTCCAAGGTCGTCCAGTGGCTCCTCGTGATGGTGGGCGCCCTGGTGGGCCTGGCCCTGGTCTACACGGCGGTCCGCGGCGGGGACCTCCTTCGGATCCTCCCTCTCGCGGTGGTCCTCCTCGTGTCTGCGATTCCCGTGGCCCTGCCCACGATGTTCACGATCTCGATGGCCCTGGGATCCCTCGAGCTGTCGAAGAAGGGCGTCCTCATCACCCGCCTGAGCGCCGCGGAGGACGCCGCGACGATGGACACGCTGTGCGCGGACAAGACGGGCACGATCACGATGAACCGGCTCCGGGTCGTCGAGACGATCCCCCTGAACGGCTTCACGGCCGCGGACGTCCTCCGGTACGGCGCCCTCGCCTCCCAGGAGGCCAACCGCGACCCGATCGATCTGGCCGTCCTGGATGCGGCGAAGGCCGGCGGCATCGACTCGGGCGGCTGGACCCAGAAGGACTTCGTCCCCTTCGACCCGTCCACGCGGCGCACGGCCGCGATGATCGAGGGGGGAGGCCAGAAGCGGTTCGTGCTCAAGGGCGCGATCAACGCCGTCGCGGTCCCGAGGAGCACGAAGGAGGAACTGGTCCGGATTGTCAAGGAGGTGGAGCGCCTCTCGTCGAAGGGCTACCGATCCCTCGCGGTCGGGTTCGGCCCGAACGTGGACAAGGCGGTCCCCGTGGGCATCCTCGCCTTCGCCGACCCCGCGCGCCCGGACTCGAAGCAGTACCTGAAGGAGCTCCACGACCTCGGCATCTCCGCCAAGATGCTCACCGGGGACGCCCTCCCCATCGCGAAGCAGATGGCCGCCGAGGTGGGCCTGGGGAACCAGATCGCCCGGATCGCCGACGTCAAGTCCGAACTGACGTCCGGCGGAGGCTTCGACGCCATCGAGCAGGCCCACGGCTTCGCCGAGATCTACCCGGAGGACAAGTACCTCGTCGTGAAAGGGCTCCAGGAGCACCGACACATCGTCGGCATGACCGGCGACGGCGTGAACGACGCGCCCGCCCTGAAGCAGGCGGAGGTCGGGATCGCCGTGAGCAACGCCACGGACGTCGCGAAGAAATCCGCGAGCGTCGTCCTCACCGCGGAGGGGCTGGCCGGGATCGTCGACCTCGTCAAGTCCGGCCGGCGGGTCTACCAGCGCATCCTCACGTGGATCCTGAACAAGATCGTGAAGACCTTCCAGATCGTCGTGTTCGTCGTCCTCGCCTTCCTCTTCACCCATGAGTACGTCGTGTCCGTGTTCAGCATGATCCTCTTCCTGTTCGTGACGGACTTCGTGACCCTTTCCCTCGCCACGGACTCCGTCCGCTACTCCCAGACCCCCGACTCGTGGGACATCCGGGCGCTCGTCCGCGTCGGAATCGCCCTCGGCGTCGCGATCGTGGTCGAGTCCTTCGTGCTCCTCTATCTGGCGGGCGCCCTCTTCGGGATCTCGCCCGCCTCCGCGCAGATCCAGACCTTCGTCTTCGACTACCTCGTCTTCCTGGGCGTCCTCGACGTGCTCATGCTGCGCGAGCGGCGGCACTTCTGGGAGAGCCGGCCGAGCCGTACCCTCGTCCTCGCCGTCGCGGCGGACATCACGATCGTGGCCGCGATCTCGGTCCTCGGGTTCGTGGAGCTCCCGGCCCTCACCTTCGCGGAGGTCCTCACGATCCTCGTGTTCTGCCTGGTGACCGCGTTCGGCGTCAACGACCCGATCAAGGTGGCGCTCGTTCACCGGATGGTCCGCTGGGCGTGAGCCCGGGGCCGCGCGACCTGGGGCCCCTCCGAGGTCCCGCGGCCGTCGCCCCTACTTGGTCAGGCGGATCTCGATGCTGCTGACGCTCGAGGTCCGACCGTCCTCGCCGGTGAGCTTCTCCGTGGAGATGCGGACGTCCCGGACCTTGGACCCCGGGACGAACCGGTTGCGCACGATCTCGGCGACATCGACCGCGCGGGAGATCGAGCGGCCGCGGGCCTTCACCGCGACCTCGGCCGATCCGCTGTTGAAGTGGGTCATCACCGCGAGCACGTAGTTCATCGTGGGCTTCTTTCCGATGTAGACGGTGGGGAGCTCGGGCACGGACGCGGCCTCCAGGGGTTCGCCCGGCATGAAGGGGGCCCGCTATTAAGCCCTTTTCCGAAGACCGCAGGACGGCGCGCATCGGCCGCGCCGGATCGCGCAGCGCCGCGGTCCGGACGCCCCGAACATACAGAAGGTTCATGTATGCAATGGTTGCATACCACAACTATGGAAGCCTTCTCCTCGAAGGCGTGCGCGAGCGAGGTCCTCGACACGGTGCCCTTCATCATGCAGTCCGTGCGCGTCCACATGCGCCGGAGCCGCGGCCCGGGGATCTCGGTCCCCCAGTTCCGCGTCCTCACCTACCTGAATCGCACGGACGGTGCCTCCTTGTCGGCCGTGGCCGACCGGGTGGGACTGAGCCTCCCGGCGACGTCGCGGCTGGTCGACGGCCTCGTCGCGCGGAACCTGGTCCGGCGGGAGCACTCCCAGGAAGACCGGAGACGCATCGTCCTCCGGCTCACCGCGGAGGGCCGGGGACTGGTCCACGGAGCTCGCGCGGCCGCGCAGGCCGGGCTCGCGGAGGCGCTGGAGAACCTGACGCCCTCCCAACGGGCCCAGGCGGCCCAGGCGATGGCTCTCCTGCGGCCCCTGTTCCTCCCCCATGAGGCGCGCCTGAAGGAGGAGTAGCGCTTGAACATCCTGGAGACAGAGGCGCTCACGAAGTCGTTCGGCGAGCTGACCGCGGTCGACCATTTCACCCTGTCCGTCGACGCGGGTGAGTGCTTCGGCCTCCTCGGGCCGAACGGCGCCGGGAAGACCACGGTGATCAAGATGCTCACCACCCTCCTCCCGGTTACCTCAGGAACCGCGCGCATCGCGGGCTTCGACATCCGGCACCGCGCCAACGATGTCCGCCGGTCCATCGGCTACGTTCCCCAGATCCTCTCCGCAGACGGCACCCTCACGGGCTACGAGAACCTCCTCGTCTTCTCCAAGCTCTACGACATCCCTGCCGCGGAACGCGTGCCGAGGATCCGGGAGGCCCTCCAGGTCATGGGCCTCGCGGACGCCGCGGACCGCCTCGTCCGCACGTACTCCGGCGGCATGATCCGCAGGCTCGAGATCGCCCAGTCCATGATCCACCGCCCGCGGCTCCTCTTCCTGGACGAGCCGACGGTCGGTCTGGACCCCCTCGCCCGCAACGCGGTCTGGGACTACATCCGCCGGCTGCGGACGGAGTACGGGATGACGATCTTCCTCACGACGCACTACATGGAGGAGGCCGAGGTCCTCTGCGACCGGGTCGCGGTCATGCACCTCGGCAAGATGGCCGCCCTGGGGACGCCGAAGGAGCTCGAACGCGAGGTCGCCGAGGAGACGGGTTCCGTCGGCGCCGGGAACGGCATCACGCTCAACGAGGTCTTCGCCCACTACACCGGGGGCGAGGTCGATTCCGGAGGGAACTACCGTGACACATCCAGGGTACGGAGAACCGCACGCCGACTTGGGTAAGTACGAGGCCCCCGGCCGGGACGAGCGCCTGGCCGATCCGCTCCTCTACCTGCGACGCTACGTCACAAAGACGTGGGCCCTCGTCGTCATGGAGGCGCAGAAGCTCCGCCACGACCCCACGGAGCTGCTGACGCGCATGGTCCAGCCGGCCCTCTGGCTCGTCGTCTTCGGGGAAGTCTTCACGCGGGCGAACATGATCAACACGGGTGCCTACCCCTACGTGGACTACATCACTCCGGGCATCCTGTCGCAGAGCGTCCTGTTCGTGGCGATCTTCTACGGCATCGCGGCGATCTGGGAGCGCGACCTCGGCATCCTGCACAAGTTCATGGCCACGCCGACGCCGCGCACCGCGCTCGTCCTGGGCAAGGCGCTCTCCGCCGGGCTCCGTGGGCTCTCCCAGGTGGTCATGATCCTGGTCCTCGCGGTGGTCCTGGGCGTCCGCCTGGTCTGGACGCCCCTGGCCCTCCTGGGCATCCTCGCGGTCGTCATCCTCGGCGCCTCCCTGTTCGCGACCCTCTCCCTGATCATCGCCTCCCTGGTCAAGACGCGGGAGCGGTTCATGGGGATCGGGCAGCTCCTGACGATGCCCCTGTTCTTCGCGAGCAACGCGATCTACCCGCTGAGCCTGATGCCGCCGGCCCTCCAGGCCGTCGCGGCGTGGAACCCGATGACCTACATGGTCGACGCGGCGCGGAGCCTCATGCTCCCCGGATACCCCGGCGCCTTCGGATTGCCCATGGACTTCGCCGTGCTCGTGGGCTGCACGGCCCTGCTCATCCTCGTCGGCGGCCGCTGCTATGAGGGGCTCGTGCGCTGACCCCGCCTCCTGGGAGAAAACCTTCTTATAGGCCGCCGTCCCTTGGACGGAGGCGAGAGCATGCCGAAGAACGACAACTCCGGATTCCAGTCCGCCGCGGGCCTGATCCGCTATTTCGACCAGGAGGACGAGAAGGCCCTCAAGGTCAACCCCTGGGTCGTCATGGGCATGTGCATCGCGCTCTCGGCGTTCGTCCTGTACGCCACCTGGGCCTGGCCCTTCTGAAGCGCCTCGCAAGCTTTTTCGTCCCCTGGGCGTTCCCCGCCGCGTGCCGAGGCGGAGGGTGCCCGATGAGACCGCGCGGCTCTACCTACGGCTCGCGTATTCCCTGGACCGGCGCTGGCGCAGGAAGACCGGCTCGCGGCTCGTGCCCTGGGACCTCGACCCCGTTCGCCTGCCGCCTCTGCGCACCGCGTCCGACCTGGACGACGCCCTCCGCCGCCTCGCGAAGCGGACGCGCGAGATGCCGTCGGGCTTCCGGAAGGAGTGGCTGAGGGACCACCTCCCGACCCTCCGGACCCTCCTGGCGTTCCTGAAGGGCGACGTGCCCACGCTCCCGGAGCAGGTGCGGGACTTCTACGGGCTGCCCACCCGGCCCGCGAGCGAGGAGGAACTCGAGGCGCTCCGTGCCCGCGTCCGGCGAATCCTCCACGTGTCGCGGGAGGAGGAGCTGCAGGAGGCCGTCGAGGCCTGGGAGCAGCAGTACCGCGTCCCCCGGGACGCCGTCGTCCTGACCATGGACAAGCTCCTCCGGGAGGCCCGGCGGGGGTCGCGCCGCCTGTTCGAGCTGCCGCGGGCGGAGCACGTGCGGCTCGTCGAGATGCACCGGAGCCGCAGCACGGGCTACTGCCAGTACACCCACGACTTCCAGAGCACGGTCAAGCTGAACGTGGACGTGCCCTGGACGGAGCCCGCCCTCCGGGACATGGCGACCCACGAGGCCTACCCGGGGCACCACGTGCACCAGGCGACGCGGGAGTGGGAGTACCTCCACGGGGACTTCCCGCGGGAGGCCGCGGTGAGCATGGCCGCGGACCCCATGGGGCCCGTCGAGGAGGGCCTCGCCGAGAACGGGATGATCTTCATCCACTGGGACCGCTCGAGGGAAGACCGGCTGACGGTGCTCCTGAACCGCCTGCGGTGGGGGACCGAGGTCAACCTGGCGTGGATGGCCTACCGGGAGGAACCGCGGAAGGAGCTCCTGCGGTACGCCATGCGGTCCGGCCTCGTGGACTGGAAGCAGGCCGTGCGGGACGTCAACTACGCCGCGGACAAGGCCTGGGCGTCCTATGCCTGGACCTACTGGTACGGGGCGTCCCTGGTCCGCCGCAAGTACGAGAAGATGGCGGCGACCCCGCCTTCTTCGACGTGCTCTACTGGAGGCCCTACACGGTGCGGCTCCTCGAGCAGGCGTTCCGGCGCCTCTAGGCGCGCCGCGGAAAAGGGACGCCGGGGCCGCGGCGACCTGTCAAGACCTGAAACCGGCGGACAAAGGACTATAACCCTCCGGTGCATTCCCCTAACCACAAGCATCCCTCCACAACGAGGCGCCCGGGCTTGTCGACGAGCAATCGTCGCCGGGCTGCCTCCTTTATTCTCACCGTTTGCGGGCGGGATGCCCGCGGGGTTCCCACCCAAAACTTTCAATCCCCCCTAAACCCGTTCCTTCTTTCCGAGGACGCCGATGACGGCCTGCCCGAACTGCGGACACCACCAGCTCTTCCTGCGGCCCTTCACGTGCGAAGGCTGCCGCAAGGTCGGGTGCGAGCGCTGCCTCGGGATGTACGCCTACACGTACCCGATCCCGGGCGGCAACGCCGTCCCGCACCGCGTCTGCTCGTGGGCCTGCTTCGACCGGCTGGCGAAGTCCAACCTGGGCCGCGGGCTCACCCTGGCGCAGGCCGGCGGGTACTGGTACTTCGGCAGCTACCAGCTCCGTCCCGAGGCCGCCCAGCGCGCCCTGAAGATCCAGGCGGAGACCTTCATCCTGGCGGAGCGCCACGAGGACGCCGCGCGCCTCTACGAGAGCATCGGCATGTGGAAAGAGGCGGGCGAGACGCGGCGGCTGAGGCAGCGACAAGTGGTCACGCAGGTCCACGTGGACCTCAACGACCTGATCGCGCAGCTGCGGGCCCTGGGCCTCACGGCGACGTACACGTGCCCGGCATGCCACAGCCCCATCCCGATCACGGCGCAGACCAAGCCGGACACGCTGGCGCGGTGCGCCTACTGCGGCGCAGTGATCCTGCCCACGGACCTGCTCCAGGCGGTCACCCGGGTCGTCGGGAGCCGCTGAGGCCCGCGGCGCCTACCACAGGGAGAACGAGGGCCGCTCCCCGTTGATGACCTGCCCGGTGGAGCCGTCGATGAGGATGAACATCTGCTTCCCCTTGTGGGCGTACTGCATGAACCACACGGGGATGTGCACGAGCTCGCCGTCGTAGGTCATCGGGTTGGCGTTGATCGACTGGAGGTTGTCCACCCGCTTCCGCGCCTGCTGCTCCGCGAGGCTGTTGGCGAACGAGCCGGCGGTCCCCTTGGCCTCCGCCTCGGAGACATCCCCGTTCTGGACCTCCACGCCGCCGGTCGCGCGCTTGTCGAAGTCCACCTTCCCCTGGAGCTGGAACTGGAAGCCCTCCTTGGGCTGGTACTGGGTGTACCCGCGGACCGCGACCACCGGGAGGTTCTGAGAGAACTGGATGCGGTCGCGCACGGGAATCTGCTCCGTGACGGACGTCCACTGCCCGTTCTGCATGACCGACTTGGACACGTTCTTCGTGCCCGAGAAGTCGGCCACCACGGAGGTGGGGACGATCCAGTAGGGCACGTACTTGAGGACCACTTGGCCGAGCTCGGACCGCTCCGCGACCTTGCGGCGGAAGAGACCCTTGTTCAGCCACTGCCCGCCCGCGTTCGTCGCGGTGTCGTTGTTCAGGTTGTTGCCAAGCATGTAGTGCTTCTGGATGGCCTCCGCGGCGCCGCTGGCAGCCATGGCGGTGGCGGCGCCGCAGTACTCGCACACGACGATGGCCGTCCCCGAGGAGGGCTGCAGGGACGAGCCGCAGGAGTTGCACTTCAGGCTCTGGGGCAGGGGCGGGGGCGCCGCGGCGGGCTGGGCCGGGGCAGCAGGCATCGGAGGCGGGGCCGGCTGGCCTCCCGCGGCCGGAACGACGCCCTGTCGCGCGCCACAGAGGTTGCAGAACACCGAGCCGTCCGCGACTCGACCGCCGCACTGATTGCAGAACACCGCGAGCCTCCCAGTCAGCCCCGCGTAGCGGAGAAGGTTGGCTTAATCGTGTTGCGGTGATTATCCGGCATCGCCCTCCAGGCAGGAAGGGGCGATGCCGTGTCCGGCGGGACGCCCAGGGCAGGATTTGAACCTGCGCGGCCTTTCGGCCAGCGGTTTTCGAGACCGCCGCGATTCCGGGCTTCGCGACCTGGGCAGCGAAGGACTGGAAGGGCAGGTTTCCCTTAAGCGTTCCGTCCCCCCGGGGCGCGTGCGGCAACCCTTAAGGCGGCCCGGGCGTTCTGCGCCTCGGCATGCGCGTCACCGCCGACTTGGTCCAGACGCACCGGCTCGAGGACGTCGAGCTGGCCGCGGGGGCCACGGGCATGGACCTCCTCGAGCGCCTCGGCCTCGCGCCGGACGCCCACATCCTCCTCCGCGGGGACATGCCGATCCCCGTGGACGAACCCCTCGCGGACGGCGAACGCCTGATCGTCCTCTCCGCCGTCTCCGGCGGCACCTGACCGGACGCGGAGCGCGGGGTCCACTGCCCTTTGCCAAACCTTTAAGGAGGCCATGCAGGTTGGACGGCCCCGGATGGCTTCCGACGATGCGGACATGCTCCGCTCGATGGGGCTGCGGAGCATCGACGACCTCTTCTCCGACATCCCTCCCTCCGTGCGCATGAAATCCCTCGCGCTGCCGCCCGGCCTGGCCGAGCAGGAGGTCGTCGCGCAGGTCACGGAGATGCTGTCGGCGAACCGCACGATGGCCGACATGCCGACGTTCCTGGGCGCGGGGCTGTACGATCACTTCGTCCCCGCCGCGGTGCGCGCGATCACGTCCCGCGCGGAGTTCTACACCGCGTACACGCCCTACCAGCCCGAGGTCAGCCAGGGGATGCTGCAGACGCTCTGGGAGTACCAGAGCATGATCTGCGAGATCACCGGGATGGACGCCGCGAACACGTCCATGTACGACGCGTCCACGGCCTTGGGCGAGGCCGCGCGGATGGCGCGGCGCATCCACGGCGGCAAGATCTTCCTCGTCCCCCGCGCGCTCCGGTGGCACCGTCGGAGCGTCCTGCAGAACTACACCTGGGGCGGCGGCCTCCTCATCAAGGAGGTGGAGTACGACCGCGAGACGGGCATGCTCGATCTCGCGGACCTGAAAAAGCACCTCACGGAGGACGTCTGCGGCGTCTACGTGGAGAACCCGAACTTCTTCGGCCGCCTCGAGGAGCAGCTCGCGGACATCCGTGCCGCGACGGACGCGCCCCTGGTCGTCGGCATCAACCCCCTCGCGCAGACGATTCTCAAGAAGCCCGCGGACTTCGGGGCGGACATCGTCCTCGGCGAGGGGCAGGCCCTCGGGAACGCGGTGAACTTCGGCGGCCCGCTCCTCGGGATCTTCGCGTGCCGCCAGGAGCACGTGCGCAAGATGCCGGGCCGCGTGATCGGCCTGACGAAGGACGCGGAGGGCCACCGCGCGTTCTGCATGACCCTCCAGACCCGCGAGCAGCACATCCGCCGCGAGAAGGCGATGAGCAACATCTGCACGAACGAGTCCCTGATGGCCGTGGCGTCGGCGACCTATGTGGCCGTCCTCGGGGCGAACGGCCTGCGACGGGTCGCGGCGGACTCGATGCGGAAGGCGAGGGACCTGGCCGCGGCGATCCGCGCCATCCCGGGCTACGAGGCCCCGATCTTCAAGGGCCCCCACTTCAACGAGTTCACCCTGCGGCACGAGGACGGCTACGCGCCCGTCCACAAGGCGCTCCTCGCGAAGGGCATCCACGGCGGCACGCCGCATGCGCGGCACCTGAAGGAGCTCGGGGACTACGCCCTCTTCGCGGTCACGGAGCGCCACACGCAGGAGGATCTGGACCGCCTCCTCGACGTGCTGAGGTCGGTCGCATGAAGTTCCGCCAGGCGTTCTACGAGGAGCCCCTCCTGTTCGAGATGCCGTCCGAGGCGGCGGAGCCGATCGACCTGGACGGGCTCGTGCCGCCCGCGATGCAGAGGGACCGGCTCAACCTGCCGAACCTCCCCGAGCACGAGGTCGTCCGCCACTACACCCGCCTCTCGCAGATGAATTTCTCCATCGATACGGGGTTCTACCCGCTCGGTTCCTGCACGATGAAGTTCAACCCGAAGTACGCGGAGGAGCTCGCCTCCCTGCCGACGGTGACCCGCGTCCACCCGGACCAGGACGAGGCCACGATCCAGGGCGCGCTCCGCCTCATGTACGAGCTGCAGTCGTCCCTCGCGGTCATCGCGGGGATGGACGCGGTCACGCTGCAGCCCGCCGCGGGCGCCCAGGGAGAGTTCACCGGGCTGCTCCTGGCCCAGGCCTTCAACCACGACCGGGGCGAGCACCGCAACGAGGTCATCGTCCCCGACACGGCCCACGGGACGAACTTCGCGAGCGCGGGGATGGCCGGGTTCGACATCGTCGAGATCCCCTCCCTGGACGGACGCGTCGACCTGAACGCGTTGAGGAACGCGGTCAGCGACAAGACCCTCGCCTTCATGATCACGAACCCCAACACCCTGGGGATCTTCGAGGACCACATCACGGAGGCCGCGGACATCGTCCACCAGGACGGCGGCCTCCTGTACTACGACGGCGCGAACCTGAACGCGATCATGGGCAAGACCTCCCCCGGGCTCATGAACTTCGACATCGTCCACTTCAACCTCCACAAGACCTTCACGACGCCCCACGGCGGCGGCGGCCCGGGCGCCGGCCCCGTCGGGGTGAAGAAGCCCCTCGAGCCCTTCCTCCCCGTCCCCGTGGTCACGTACGACGGCGCGACGTACCACCTGGACTACCACCGCCCCAAGTCCATCGGCATGGTGCGCGCGTGGTACGGAAACTTCGCCCTGCTCGTCCGCGCGTACGCCTACATCCTCCGCCAGGGGGGCGACGGCCTCACGCGGGCGTCCGAGAGGGCCGTCCTCAACGCGAACTACGTGAGGCAACGCATCCAGGGGACGTACGACGTGCCGTTCAGCGGTCTCCGGAAGCACGAGTTCGTGGCGAGCGGCGCGAAGCTCATGGCGAAGGGCGTCAAGACCACGGACGTGGCCAAGCGGCTCATGGACTACGGGTACCACCCGCCCACGGTGTACTTCCCGCACCTCGTGGAGGAGGCGCTCATGATCGAGCCCACCGAGACGGAGAGCCGCGCCACGCTGGACGCGTTCTCGGACGCCCTCCTCCAGATCGCCAAGGAGGACCCCGCGCTCCTGCACTCCGCGCCGCACAACACCGCGGTGGCCCGGGTGGACGAGGTCGGGGCGGCGCGCGACCCGGTCCTGAGCTGGCGCTACCTGATGGCCCAGCCGAAGTTCTGATCAGAGCTCGAGCTCGGGGCGGCCCAGGTTCTGGAGGAGGATGTACGCCCAGTCGAGCTTTCTCTGCTTCCTCGCCGGGTCCGCGTCCTTCGCGCTCGGGTGCTCGAAGTCCCAGCCCGCGAGCCGGATCTCCTTCGCGCCGAAGTGGTCCGCCAGGTACACGGCGCGGTCGCCGTCCGTGAACCCACCGAAGTCGTACAGGCGGCCCGAGGGCGCGGACTGCGTCGTGGCGACCGTGCGACCCGTGAACCGCGGCGCCCACTCCCGGACCGCGGGGCCGTTGTCCCCGTGGCCCAGGACGACCGCCACGGTCCCTTGGGCGTTCGCGCGGACCTGGTCCGCCACGTCGCCGTCCAGGTCCGTCACGAGGACCGCGGGCCGGAGGCCTTTCCGGAGCGCCACCGACGTGGCCTCGTCTGCGGTGATGAGCACGCCCTCCGCATGGGCGAGGTCCGCGGC
>JAJYKG010000004.1:18211-22334 GCA_021788795.1 Thermoplasmata archaeon
CGATATATAAACGCCCGTGGCGATCGAGCGCGATTCCGTTAGGCTCGACGAGCCCCGCGGCGATCGCGGGTCCGCCGTCCCCCGAATAAACGTTCGACCCGTTCCCCGCGACGGTCACGACCTTCCCGCGGACGACCGACCGGAGCTCGTCGACGCCCGCCCGCGTGCCCCCGAGGAGCCGGTCCAGCTCGGAGGCGACCGCCTCGTCCGCGGCGCGGGAGAGACCCAGGTCCTGGACGATCTGGGCGTAGAAGGGCTCCCAGTCCTCGAACTCCATGCGCGGGCCTCGCGGGCGGTCAGTGCCGCCAGCCGTCCTCGACGGGCGCCTCGCCCCGGGTCCGGTAGGACAGCCCGGTGGCCACGACCAGGAGGACCGCGATGGCGATGCTCACGTAGATGAGGACGAGCGAGATGACGGAGGTGTACTCCCCGACGATGAGCTGGAGGCCCTGGACCGCGGCGAGGACGAGCAGGCCGAGGGCCACGAACGTGCCCGCGACCGCGACGACGTGCCTCGGCACGCGGCCGTGCTTGAAGTACGCCGTGAGGGTCTTGCCCCCCTCGAACACGAGGACCGCCAGGATGCACCACCACAGGGCGCCCAGGACGAAGGAGAACGTCTGGAGGAGGAAGTCCGACCCGGGCGTCTTCCGCGCCAGGTCCAGGCCGAACGCGATCCCCACGATGATCAGGATGATGGACCCGGCGGTGAAGAAGATGGACAGGTCGCCGGAGGACACGTCGGTGCGCACGCCGTTGTAGAAGTCCTGGACTGCCCGGAGGACGTCCCGCATGCTGTTGAACGGGAGGGAGATCAGGATGAGGTACACGCCCGCGAAGATCAGGGCCAGGGCCGGGGCCGCGTAGGGCGCGAAGAAGTCGATGAGCCCGAAGAGGAAGAGCACGAGCCCCAGGGGGGCGATGATCTTGCGGCGGACCTTGGGGTTCCGGAGCTGCTTCGCGAAGACGTAGTACAGGGACTCGGCCCCGGGCGTCTGCCGGACGAAGACGCGCCGCACGTGGTCGACCCGGATGCGCGAGCCGAGGATGGGGGCGAACGCCTCGTCCTCCGCCCCGTCGGAGACGAGGAAGACGCGGTCCGGGCGGACCTCCTCGAGGACCCGGTCGAGCTGCTGGGCCAGGATCGTGTCCGAGGCGGCGCCCACGCGGACGTCCCCGCAGATCGTCGCCATCTCCACGTCGGCGCCCTCCTTGAGGAGGCCGTCGTAGACGTTGACCGCGGAGAGCATCGCGTTGACGTCCGAGTCCTCGGGGTCCGCCAGGCCGAGCTTCATGGCCGTGGCGAGGTTGTCCTCCCGGCCGACGATGGGGCCCTGGATCCCGGTCTTGTCCCCGATGTCGTCGTCCCGGTCCACGCACAGGACGAGGGTCTTCATGCCGTGCAAAAGATAGGCCCCCGAGGATATATGTACCCTTTGAAACAGTTGTTGAACGGCCGAGCGCTCAGAAGTAGCCTAGCCCTTCCTCGATCCGGCCGAGCTCGATGGGGGTCGTCTTGGACCCGACGACCGCTCCCTTCGAGTTGGCGACCATGCAGGCGCCGACGAGGGGCGACCCGTAGTTCGCCGTCGTGATGGCGACGGGCACGCCGAGGGCCTTCTCGAGGACCTCCATTTCCGCGGGGCGGGCGTGGGGGTGGCACAGGACGCCTTTGTTCGTGGCCACGGCGACCGCGCCGACGGTCCGCACCCCGGCGACGGTGCCGCGGACCGCGGGCACGCCGAGGGCGTCGGAGATGAAGGCCAGCGCGTCGTCGTCGTAGCCGGGATGGACGACGGCCCCGCGGTCGTTGCAGAGGACGTTGTTGCCGACCGCGCTGAGGCGGTGGGGCAGGGGGTACACCGGACCGCCGACCGCCTCGACCTCGTCCTCCTCGACGAAGGGCGAGGTGAGGATGCCGTTCGAGTTCATGGCCACGAGGCTGCCGATGACGGCGGAATGGGCGATGTTCGTCTGGACGGGCGTCGCCTCCAGGGCCTCGGCGATGCTGCGCACCGCGGGCTTGGGGACCGCACGGTCCAGAAGGAGGAGGTCCTCGTTCGCGGCGCAGAAGACTCCGATGAACGGATTGCCGTTGACCTCAAGACGACGCAGCAATAAGCTCCCTCAGTCCTCCGGCAGGGAGACCACGGCGGACCCGTCCTCGAACTTGATCGCCTTGACCCGGACGGACCGCGGCGGATGCTCCCGCCCCCGGGACCAGATGTACTCGTTCAGGACGTCGTCGATGAAGATCCGGTCGGGCTTGAGGTGCCGCTTCACGTACTCCCGGATGGCCTTGATCGCGCGCGGCGCCCGGTCCGTCCGCGAGGCGGCCCACGCCGCACGCAGGGGGACCACCAGGATGCGCTCCTCTTCCTCTCCCGCCATGGAATCACATCTTCAGCTTGTTCCTGCGCCAGCTCCGCTTCTTCGGGTGCCGGAGGAACTCCCGCTTCGTTCGCTGCATGACCCAGGCGGGCACGCGGCGGTTCGACTTCACCCGCTTCAGGAGCCGCAGTTTCTTCGCGTAGGGCTTGTTCTTCGCCACGGTCAACGCCTCTCGATCTTGATGTCGCGCCTCTTCGGCATCACACGCTCCAGGATCTGCTTGAGCGTGGCGTCGTCGATCGCGCGCTGCACCCGCCCGCTCTGGGCGAGGGCGATGAGCTGGTTCTCGATGCTGTCCGCGAGCTCCGGGTAGGCGAGCTCGATGCGGCCGAGGCGCTCCCGCGCCTCCGGGGTCAGGATCTGGCGGAGGATGGTCTGGCGCTGGGCCATGGCCTGCTCGCGCATCTGCTGCTGGGCCATCGCCTGGTCCTGGTACTGCTGGAGCTCCGCGAGCTTCCGGCGGCGGATCGCCTCGACCTCGTCGTCGTCCATCGCCATCGGCCTAGGAGCCTCCGGCGTACTTCGTGAGCTCGGGGTTCGTCTTCGCCATCTCGAGGAGGATCTCGTGGGCGAGCCGGTCCAGGAGCTTGCGCCCCGCCGGGGTGATCGTCCGCCCCTTCTTCTCGAGCTTGGACAGGTAACCGAGGGACTCGAGCTGCTGCATCGCCTCGCGGGCGACGGAGCGCGAGCCCCGGCGCGGATGGTACGGCGCCGAGCCGTCGTCGCGGCGGCCGCCGAACTCCGCGGCGAGGTGGGTGGACCCGATGGGGCCGTTCACGTAGACCTTGCGGAGGACCGCGGCGACGCGGCGGTACCACCAGTCCGGCTGGACGGGAGCCTTCTCCGTGTGCACGCCCGTGCGGGCGAACTTGGCCCACTCCGGCGGCTTGATCTTGCCCTCCGCCTGCAGCTGGTCTTTGAGCTTCTCGATGAGGAGCCCGGGGGGTACATCGTACACCGTGGTCATGGGGAACACTCGTGCGAAGTGTGCCTTCATAAATCAAGGTCGTATATGAAGGCTTGCGTGGACGAGCGGGGCTCCCAAGGGAGAGAACCGGGGTTCGCTCCCTCGGCGCCACGGACCCGCGGGGCGGATGCCTCAACGCCGCCGCGGCCGGCCGTCCCGCCGGACGCGCCTCTCGGCCAGCCGGAGGCGCATCTCGTTGCCCTCATGGAAGCCCTCTCGCGCGTAGATCGGCTTGCCGAATCTGGAAGCGTGGAGGAGGAGCACCGTGAACCCGCGGGCCTTGGACCACCGGATCGCCTCGCGCGTGATCCGCGTGGCCAGTCCCCGGCCCCGGTCCGCCTTCTCCGTGTACATGGACATGAGGTAGGGCGAAACGGTTCCCTTCCACCCGGGCCGCGGCTGGGAGGGCATGAGCCAGACGCAGCCGCTCGCCACCGCCTCGCCGCCTTCCGCCTCCGCGATCCAGCCCACGATCTCCCGCGCCTTCATCCGCGCTCGGGCCCAGCGGCGGTACGCGCGGTCCGCGGCGTCGTACTCCCTCGGACTGGCCTCGAGGATCTCCTCCCACATCCCGCGCCGATGGCGGACGAGCAGGTCGAGGTCGTCGAGGGTCGCCCTGCGCAGGCGGAAGCGGGCCACGGGCTCCGCGACCCGGGACGCGGGCATATAGTTTCCCCCGGCCGGCGCCGTCCGGGCGCGCGGAACCTTCATGTAGCCGCCCCCGCGTCCGCGGTGCGATGGCGGAGCGGAAGCCCATCCTCGTCG
>JAJYKG010000004.1:22344-26045 GCA_021788795.1 Thermoplasmata archaeon
GCGGTCACGGGCGCCTCGGGCTCCGTGTACGCGCGGCGGCTCATCGAGGTCCTCGGCGAACGGGCGGACGTCATCCTCTCCCGGGATGCCGAGGCCGTGATCCAGTTCGAGACGGGCCTGGGCCCGGAGGCGTTCACGGCGGGAGCGCGGACCGTCTACCGCGGCGACGACATGGCTGCGGCGCCCGCCTCGGGCAGCCACCGCTTCTCCGCCCTGGTGGTCGTGCCCTGCAGCGGCACGACGGTGGCCAAGATCGCCTCGGGGATCGCCGACAACCTCGTGACCCGAGCCGCGGCGGTGGCGCTCAAGGAGCACCGGACCCTCCTCCTGGTCCCGCGGGAGACGCCGCTGAGCGCCGTCGCGCTTGAGAACCTCCTCAAGCTCGCGCGTCTCGGCGTCGTCGTCCTGCCGCCCGCGCCGGGCTTCTACGGCAAGCCCAAGCACATCGGGGACCTCGTGGACTTCGTCGTGGCGCGGATCCTCGACCTCCTGGGCGTCGACCACGACCTCGGGCCGCGGTGGTCCGGACCGCCCGAGGAATCATAGGCGGGCCGAAAGGTCGAGCACCTCGTCGAACTCCTCGGCCAGGCGCTGGATCTCCGTCTCGCCCAGCGTCCCCGGGCCCACGCGCCCGATGACCGTGATCTGGTGGACGAAGGCCATGTCATTCGCCTTCCTGAGGAAGCGGACCATGTCCCCCATCGAGGACGCGGCGACCATCTGCTCCAAGCCGTCGTAGAGGAGGACGCCGCCCTTGCCCTCGCGGGCCAGGGGCAGGATCGCCTTGAGCCCCGCGGGGTCCAGGCGCCTCGCGTCCACGGCCCCTTCGCCCGCCCCCGCGACCTGGAGGAACTGGGCGTTCGCCAAGCCGAACTCGAGCCGAAGGCGCTCCGGGGCCGCGGGGGTGAAGACCAAGGCGGGATGCCCGCCTTTCGTGAGGTCCCCGAGCCAGTGGAAGGCGAGCGCGGGGTTGCTCGCCACGAGCAGGTACCGCTTCCCCGTGTCCAAGCTCTGGAGGCTCCCGCCGCACGAGGCGCACGTGAGGGTGCGGGGGTCCGCGCCCTCCGGCACGGTCTGCACCTCGCCGCAGGAGCCGCAGCGCATGGAGACGGACCGCTTCCTGCCGACGACCTCGATCCCGGCGATGGGCTTGCGGCAGTTCGAGCACCGCATGAGGCCGCCCGCGCAGCTCAGGTGGTAGACGGCACCGCACGAGCAGGCGTACGTCCGCTCGTTCCCGCGGATGGCCCGGAGGCAATGCGTGCAGTGGGCGACCGCGGCCGCCTCGTC
Source organism: Thermoplasmata archaeon (assembly GCA_021788795.1). Classification (GTDB taxonomy): domain Archaea; phylum Thermoplasmatota; class Thermoplasmata; order RBG-16-68-12; family RBG-16-68-12; genus RBG-16-68-12. The sequence goes on from JAJYKG010000004.1 coordinate 23,635, forward strand.
GCCTTCTTCCTCCGCGGCCTCCTCCGCCGCGTCCTCCGCCTCCGGCGCCGCGGGCGGCGGCGTGGCGTCGAGCTGCTGCTGGTAGTACGCGCGCGTCCCGAAGCCCAGGGAGAGGGCCAAGGCCAGGGCGACGAAGAAGTAGGCCGGTCCGTTGAAGTACAGCCGCAGGCCCACGAAGAAGAAGGCCGTCGGCACAAAGTAGAAGAGGATGAGGAACGCGATCGAGATCCGGCCGGTCCAGTGGAGCCACTTCGCCTTGTGCACCGCAGGGCGGTAGACGCTGGGGTGGGCCTCGCGGTACGTGTCGTAGGCGGAGTCCTGGAGGCGGGAGATCAAGTAGCAGGCCACGACCATCACGACGAAGAGGACCTGCGGGTTCTCCATGACGTCGAAGGACTGGAAGCGCACCGTGTCCGGCGAGGGCGCGGACGTGCTGAAGGCGTCCGAGTAGAAGAGGATCTCGCCGCCCGGCGTGCGGATGAGCGTGGGGCTGCCCGAGGGCACCTGGAAGTTGGAGAAGCTGATGGGGCCGATCAGGTAGTGCGCGTCCGACTCCAGGATGGGGCCCGAGTACGTGGAGGGCGCGTGAATCGTGAAGTCGGAGAGGAAGAAGCCGGACGCGGTGCCAGCGGCATCGGACGTGAACTGCAGCCGGATCCGGACCTCCTGCCCGAGGTAGGCGGAGAGGTTCAGGTCCGCGGTCTTCCAGGCGCCGGGTGAGTCCTGACTTGTCGAGAAGTTGCCGTTGGGGAGCGTGGTCCAGTTCAGGGTCGGCGCCTCGGGGGCGACCTGCACCTGGAGGAAGTCCCCGCTGTCGAGGACAGCGCCGGTATAGTCAAAGCTGATCCGCGCGGACGAGGCGAAGCGGAGGTCGAGGGGCAACGACGACGCGGTTCCGGCGGCCATGTTGCTCACGCTGCCGAAGGTCATGCCGTTGTCGTAGTGGCAGTTCGACGCCGGCGCGGGGCAGTCGCTGGAGTTCCCCGCCCAAAGAACCGCCGGATGCGCGGCGTCGTAGAAGAGGCTCTGCCAGCCGTCCGTCGTCCCGTTGACGGTCGCGGCGAGGGGCATCGGCCAGCCGCCAGCCTGCGTGGCCTGCAGGGAGAAGACCTCGAAGAGGGCTTGTGCGTAGGCCTGGGTGGTCAGGGGCATCGTGATGTCCGAGGTGCTCGTCGCCCCGTTGAACAGAAACTGGATCTGGAGGGGCGTGGTCCACGTGCCGTCCGTGCCGACAATCCCGGACGTGCTGCGGTTGAACCCGCCCACCACATCCTTCTGCAGCAGGGTGGCGCGGTCCAGCAGGAAGTACCCGATCTGGGTGCCGCCGACCGTGGAGATGGGGTAACCGGCCTCGAGCACCCTTTCCACGAGGTCCGTGTACGCGGACCCCTCTTGCACGCTGATGTTACCCTCATGGTTGCCGCCGGTCGCCGTGCCGCCGAAGACGAAGCCGCGCGGAATCACGGTGTAGTTGTCGAACATGTCGACGATGTCGCCGCGGAGGCGCTGCGCCACGTCCCCGGTCAGCGTCCAGGTGACGTGGCCGCCGCCGTTCAGCTGCCCCGTTCCGAAGAGCTCGTAGTCGGAGCTCACAACCATGCCGCCCCCCTGCGCGATCGCCGGCCCGGCGAGGGCCCAGAACAGGAGGAGAGCGAGAGCCGCCGCCAGGAGGGCGGGCTTGGGAGAGCGCATCCTTCCGCGTAGAACAGGCCCCGACAGGATAAATCCTTCTGTGCCACTATCCTTTCCCGCGACGGTCTCGGGCGAAAAGGGTTAAGCGCCGACCCCGGTATCCACCGCGCGTGATGCCCCCGGACGTCTCCAAGCTGCTCGAGGCAGGCGTCGACCTCGACGCCGAGTTCGAGCAGGCGACGAAGACCTTGGAATCCATCGGGCTGTCGAGCTACGAGGCACGCGGGTACATCGCCCTGGTCGCCCACGGCTACGGCAGCGCGGAGACGATCGCCGAGACCGCGAAGATCCCGCGGACGTCGGCCTACAAGGTGCTGCAGAGCCTCTGCGCGAAGGGGTTCGCCATCTCGACCCGCGGACGGCCGACGATCTTCAAACCCGAGGCCCCGGGCAAGGTGAAGAGCCGCGTCATGGACCACCTCGAAGACACGTTCAACAAGCTCGACCTCTTGCACGAGGTCCTGCGGGACAAGGGCGAGCCGCAGCTCGTGTACACGATCGGTGGGAAGGAGCGCGTGCTCGAGAAGATTGGGGAACTCATGGACAAGTCCGCGGAGACGTTCATGGTCTCCACGCCGACGTTCTCGGAGATCCGCGAGAGCCTGGGGAAGAAGATCGAGCACGCCGTGGGCCGCGGCATCCGGTTCACGATCATCACGGAGCCCGGGCAGAAGATCCCCGACGGCGCGGCCGCGGTCTTCCGCAAGGGCCTCATCGCC
>JAJYKG010000162.1 GCA_021788795.1 Thermoplasmata archaeon
ACGGCGTCTGCACGCACGAGGGCGGGCCGCTCGGGGAGGGGGCCCTGGTCGACGGCTGGCTTGAGTGTCCGTGGCACCAGGGTCACTTCGACTACAAGACCGGGAAGACGGACCCCGAGACGGACTGGGTGACGCCGGTGAAGTCCTACAGGACCAAGGTCGAAAGCGGCTACGTCTACATCGATCTCTGACGCGCACCGGACGGGTTCGCCCGGCCGGAGGGCGGCGTCCTCCGCAGGACGCCGGACGCAGGAAAAAGGTGGAGGCACGACGGTGCTTCGCCGTGCCTCGCGGGCTGGTTACGTGCTTGCGGGCACCGGGATGGTGGGCTGGATGCCCGCGAGAATCCCGTCGACGATCTCCTGGAATTCGCGCAGGGACCGCGACTCCCCCGCGTCCGCGGCCCGGCGGTCGTACGCCGCCATGAGCTCCGTGTCGTGGCCGACCAGGATGGCCTCGGCCTCGGGGAAGAGGTCCTCCTCCTCGAGCTTGATGTGCTCGCGCTGCATCGTGACGTACGTGCGCGCGGCCTCGAGGAAGGCCTCCCGGGCCTTGGGATCCTTGCTGAGCTTCGGGAGCGCGTCCCTCATCGCGCCGATGAGCCGGTGCCCGCTCCTGTGCTCCCGCTGCATGCGGTCCAGCGTGTCGCTGTGCGGGCAGAGGTACCGGCCGCCGCAGGACTGCTCCAGGTTCGGGATGAGGACCGCCTCCTCCTTGCGGTGGTGGCGCTCGTCCGCGAAGTCCGCGTAGAAGTCCAGGAGCTGCTGGATCTTCAGCGCCGGAGGCGCCTTCCCCGCCTCCGTCTGCTTGATCACGCTCTCCAATGCGTCGAGCCCGTCCTCGAGGACCCGGTGTTCGTCAACCAGAGTTGTGATGGCTTCCATCGTGCTCACCTGTTTCCAGCTCCCGACAGGTGCGCGGGAAGGTATCAGGTTCGCCACGAACCTGTTCGGCGACCCGAAACCCCGGTCGGGCGAAGGGAGGCCCGACCGACGCGGCGCAGGCTCACACAGCGAGGCCATCGTAGATCCGCGCGAGGTCCGCGGCCGGGCGGCCACCGTCCACGGCGATTGCCTGCGTCGCCGGGGATGCGGTCAGGTAGGAGGGGATGCGGTGCAGGATCCGGTCCGCGTAGCTCGACGTGGACAGGTCCTGGTAGAAGACGCCTATGGGGATCTCGTCGCCCCACTCCTGGGCTTTCTCCAGGGCCTGGGACATCTTCGCGAACCGCTCCTTCTCCGTCATGCCGTCCTTCACGAGCGGGTCATATCCCTCGGACTCGAGCTTGTACACCCGCGGCATGGGGCGTTTCGTCTCCGGATTCCGCCGGTCCTCCCCCGAGTACCAGGCGCGCGTCTCGATGTCGTTGTACGTCGGGCAGGGCTGCAGGATGATGACCACCGCGAAGCCTTTGTGGAGCACGGCCTTCTTCAACGTGTCCGCCAGGTGCCTCGTGTCGAAGGCGTAGCTCCGGGCGATGAACGTGACCCCGGAGGCCAGGGCCAGGGCGACCGGGTTCACGTTGTTGTTGATGTTCGGTTCCGGAAGGGATTTCGTCTGCAGGTCGAGCCCCAACGTCGGCGAAGCCTGCCCCTTCGTGAGGCCGTACACGCCGTTGTCGTGGATGGCGTAGGTCATGTCGATGTTGCGGCGACCCGCGTGGACGAAGTGGCCCACCCCGATGCCGAGGCCGTCCCCGTCGCCGCCGAAGCATAGGACCTCGAGGTTCGGGTTCGCGAGTTTCGTGCCCAGCGCATACGGCAGGGCGCGGCCATGGAGGGTGTGCGCCCCGGACACGTTGATGAAGTGGTGGATCTTCCCGTGGCACCCGATGCCGGAGAACAGGGCGACCCGCTCCTGGGGGATGTCGAGCTCCTTCAGCGCCATCTGGGCGCTCGCGAGGATGCCGAAGTCGCCGCAGCCGGGGCACCAGTCCTGGTGGACCTCCGTCCTCAGGTCCGAGAGCTTAAGAGCCATTCGTCAGCACCATCCTCTGGGGCGCCCCCGGCGCCGCGGCCCTCTTGAGGGCGTCGTGCAGCTCGTTGTGGGTCATGGGCCGCCCGTTGAACTTCACGATCTCCGTGTCCATGGAGAGGTGCGTCCGCTCCGAGAGGACGCCGGCCATCTGGGAGGAGTAGTTCATCTCCACGCTGATTCGCCGCTTCGCCTTGGAGAGAACGTCGCGCACGACGTCGTCGGGGAAGGGCAGGACCATGCGGATCTGGAGGAAGTTCAGGCGGACGCCCTCCTCCGCCAGGGATGCCATGGCGTCCAGGATCGCGCCTTTCGTGGAGCCCCAGCTCACGATCGTCGCGGCCGCGTCCGGAGGGCCGAAGACGTTCACCTTCTCCTCGCGCGGGATCTGCTTCGCCGCCAGGAGGACCTTGCCGTGCCGCTTCTCCATCATCTTCACGCGGTTCTCGGGGTCCTCGTCGATGTGGCCGAACTCGTTGTGCTCGTCCCCCGTGTTCCACATGAGGGCGCCTTTGACCCCGAAGGGCGCGCGCGGGGAGAGGCCGTCCTCCGTGAAGGCGAAGCGCTTGTAGGGCGGATCCGTCGCCGGGAGAGATTGGACCAGTCCGCCCCGTTCGATGCGGATCCGGCTCGGGTCCGGGATGGGCACGAGGCTGTTGCTGTTCGCGAGCCCCTTGTCGACGAGATGGATGACCGGGAGCTGGTAGCGTTCCGCGTAGTCCATGCACCGCGCCGCGTCGTAGATGCACTCCTCCATGTCCCCGGAGGCGAGCAGGATGCGGGGGAACTCGCCTTGGCCGGTATGCATCGCGAAGCGCAGGTCGCCCTGCTCGTGCCGGGTCGGCATGCCGGTGGATGGCCCCGCCCGCTGGTAGAGCGTCACGACCACCGGGATCTCGTTGATCCCCGCGTACCCGAGCCCCTCGCACATGAGGGAGAAGCCCGGTCCGGACGTGGACGTCGCCGCCCGCGTCCCGGCCAGGGCCGCGCCCGTGGCCATGGTGATCGCGGCGATTTCGTCCTCGGTCTGCACGACGAGGATGGAGCCCTTCCCGTCGGGGAGCTTCGCGGCGGGGACCGCGTCGAAGACCTCGTGGGCCTCGAGGAACTCGCTCTCGTCCGACGCGGGCGTGATCGGGTAATAGGTCTGCATGCGGCAACCGCCGAGCAGCTTGCCCAGGGCCACCGCTTGGTTGCCCATCAGGAAGAGGCGCCTCGGGCTGGCGCGCGTCGTGAGCGTGCGACCGAGGCCTCCGGGGTAGTGCTGGGTCGCGTACTCGTAGGTCCGGTCCGCCACGAAGACGTTGATCTCGGCGATCTCGGGCTTCCGTCCGAAGATGGCGCGGACGGCGTCGTCCAGGGGCGCGCGGTCGAACTTCACGAGCGCCAAGGATGCCGCGACGGCCACGACGTTGACGACGCGGGTGAGCTTGCTCAGCTGTTTCTCCGGGTAATGCGCGGAGAGCTGGTTCACGAGGTCCGTGTAGGGCACGGGGAAGAGCTTCACGCCCCGCTTCTCCGCCTCCTTGAGCACGCCCGCCACCGTGAGCTCGAGCCCCTCCCCTTTCAGGCGCTCGAGGACGTGCTCCTTGGCGAACCCGTGCCACGTCTCGATCTCCTCGATGGGCTTCGCCGCCTTCGCGGGGTCGTACAGGATGCCGCCACCCGCGACGACCTCGGCCGCGTGGCGGACCAGGGTTTCCTCCTCGAAGGTCGCCAGCAAGTCCACGCGGTCCACGGGGGAGCGGAGCTCCTTCTCGCTCACCCGGACCTGGAAGTAGCTGTGGAGCCCCATGATGTTCGAGTGGTACTCGCGCTTGCCGAAGACCCAGAGGCCACCATGGGCGCACGCCCGCGCGAAGATGTTCGCGGAGGAATCGACCCCGCTGCCCTGCGGGCCGCCGATCACCCAGGAGAAGCTCTCATCCTTCACGGGAATCTCGCCTCCTCGCCTGCATCGGCGGCTACCCGCCTGTCGCCACGGCGTAGCCGACGGCACACGTGCACGCCTCGGATTCGCCGCAGAAGGGGCAGTTGCAGCGGCACTGGTCCATGGACTGGCCGCACCGCTCGCAGCGTGGGATGCTGTAGTCCTCGGATGTCATCGGTCACTCTCCCTCCGCTCAGACCTCACGGCAGAGGACTATATGGTCTCGCGCAATTTTCGGGCCGCCTGAAGTTGGAGTGCGCGTGCTTGCAGGAGCGCGAGGTCACGGATCCCCCGCTTGTGCGCCATCCCGCCCGGAGTCGGACCTCCTGCGAACCTGTTCGGGATGAGGTTCTTACCGCCGGAACGGGTGGGAGCACACATGACCGATCTCGCAGGAACCCTGCAGCAGGAGCATCTCACCATCCGTGACTCGCTGGACCTCGTCGGGGCCCTGGTCGACGCGCTGGACCGAGGGGTTGTCCCGCCCGCGGAGGACCTGAACGCGGTGCTCGACTTCATGGACAACTTCACGGACCGGAGCCACCGGGCGAAGGAGGAGGCCGTGTTCTCCGAACTCGTGCGCACCTCGGACGCCTCCGTGAGGCCACTGATCCACCGGCTCGAGGTGGAGCACGCGAGGACCCGGCAGATCGTCTCGGCCCTGCACGCCCTGGTGCCGCGGGTCGAGGGTGGGGATCCGCGAGCCCGCCAGGACTTCGAGATGTACCTCCGGTCCTACCGGATGCGCACCCGGGACCACATCCGCGAAGAGACCCGGCACTTGATGCCTCTGGTCGAATCCGCCACGCGTTCCCCGGGACACGAGAGGATGGTGCGCGAACTGGGCCGCATCGAGGGCCAGGATTCCGAGGAGCGAATCCTCCGCCGCTCCCGGGAGGCCATCCAGCGCCTCGCGTCGAAGTACTCCGTCCGGGTGCGGGACGCGGCCTGAGCGGTGCGCCGGCTTCCCCGCCTCACTCGCGGCGGTTGCGACCCGGGTGGGGTGCCGGGGACGTGAAGACCACAGCGCCCGTGTCAGTCATCTCCGCGTGGAGGCCGAGGGCCTCGATGGCGGCGACGACCTTCCGCACCGTCTCGAAGTCCACGGTGGGCGCGTCCCCTTCTCCATGACGATGGATCGTCAGGTGAATCTCGGCCATGGGCCTCCGTCCTATCTGCGCCGCGAAGCGGGTCGGGAGCGACGCGCGCGTTCCTCGAGGAACCTGCCCCTGGGGAGGGCCGCAGGATAGAGAACTTCCTCCTCCATCTCCGCGTGGAGCCTCAGCTTCTCGGCGAACGCGAGGCCTTCCACGGCGCGCGTGCGACGGGCCACGTCCGCCAGCTGTTCCAGAGCCCGGTCGATTCGTCGATGCTCCCGGAGCATCTTCGGGAGC